>DIDD01000054.1 GCA_002417965.1 Veillonellaceae bacterium UBA5809 | reverse complement strand
GTATAATATAAAGGGCAGTGATAAAGCTTGCTTTGGATGCCGTGGTATAAAGGAGGCCTGCCTGCTGGAGAGAGGCTCCTCCAAAGAGAAGAAATCCCGCACAGAATGAGGCGGTCCAGAAGGGCATGGGCGCTTTTTTCGGCGGAGGCGCAGAGGGGAAGAGCAGAATCACCGGAAGAAGAGAAGCGGCGCCTATGAAAAAACGAACGGCATTATAGGCAAAGGGGCCCATATATTCCATGCCCATCACCTGGGCTGCAAAAGCGCCTCCCCATATAAGAGCCGCCAAAAGCAGACAGAACCGGTACCGAATCAGAGAGTTTAGTTTCAATGGACATCTCCTGCCGAAGAAAATACAATGGAAATAATTCTATATATTATAACAGATTTTGTTACAGCACAGGAAGGATGGAAATTTATGACACCGAAAATAGCTGCGCTGGATTTGGATGAAACACTGCTTCATTCAGATATGACCATTTCAGAATACTCGAGAAATGTCATCCGGCAGGTTCAGCAGAAGGGAATCCATGTGGTGATTGCCACCGGGCGCATGTTCAGTTCAGCCTGCCTGAAGGCCAGGGAGCTGGATATCGGAGATGTTCCCGTCATCTGCTACACAGGAGCCTGGATTGGTCTCTGCGAATCTGGAACTGTACTGCATAAAGACAGCCTGCCCCTTTCAGAAGCCCGTTCCGTGCTGGCCCTGGCACGCCGGAAAGGGTGGATGATCCAGTCTTATATCAATGATGTCCTTTGTCTTCCTGAGGAAGGGAAATTGGAAAAAAGATACAGCCGGTACAGAAGCAAGCCTCCCGTTTATCTTGGCGAAGCTTTCTGGGAACCGGCAGAGGCTCCTACACGGCTTATTTTAATAGAGGCAGATCCGAAACGCAGACAGCGTATCCGTGAAGAACTGTCGGATCAGTTCGGGGATGCGGTGGATATGGTCTATCCCGGGGATGATTTCATCGATATTCATAAAAAAGGGGTATCAAAGGCATCCGCCCTGCGCATTTTGTGCCGGCAGTGGAAGATCGGCATGGGGGAAACGGCGGCCTTTGGAAACTCAGAGAATGATGTATCCATGCTCCGGGAGGCCGGATGGTCCTATGCGGTTTCCAATGCAGAACCGGCGGCGCTGGCGGCAGCCCGCTTTCATATCGAGTCCAATGACAGGGATGGAGTGGCCCGGGTGCTGGAAACATTCTTGTGAATTTTGTCAGTCAATGCAAAAGCCGCCTTATTCAAAAAGGCGGTTTTTGGTTCATTGCAGTTCGGCGGCAGGGACTGTCAGATGATGGGATTGCGGAGAGTGCCTATAGGATCAATAGTGATTTCCACAACATCCCCCTTTTTTAAAAACTGGGGAGGATTCATGCCCATGCCCACGCCTTCCGGAGTCCCGGTGGCAATTACATCGCCTGGAAGCAGGGTCATGCCGGCTGACAGGACAGAGATCAGCTTGGCAACGGGGAAAATAAGATCTTCCGTATTTCCTTCCTGACGGAGATGCCCGTTGACTTTGGTCAGGACCGTCATGGGAGAAGGCCAGCCTCCGACCATGACGCTGGGCCCCATGGGACAGAATGTATCCAGACTTTTTCCTTTAAACCACTGACTGTGTTTTTTCTGGAGATCCCGGGCTGTCACATCATTGATGATTGTGTATCCGTAAATATAGGATGAGGCTTCTTCCGGAGCTATGTCACGGCCCTGTTTCCCGATAATCACGGCCAGTTCTCCCTCGTAATCCACCTGGGAGGTTGTATCAGGCCAGGTGTTGACGGAATCTCCCGGACCGATTACAGAGGTTACGGCTTTGGTGAAAAAAATCGGTTCCGCAGGAATTTCGGCCTGGCTGTTCTGTTCGAATTCCCGTACATGGGCCCGATAGTTTTTGCCCACGCATAAGATGTTCCGCCGGGGATGAAACGGCAGTGTCAGGCAGACCTCATCGGACAGAAGAAGAGGTTCCACGGCTTTGTCACGCTGGTTGTCCTCCATCATTTTTGCCAGATTCAGAAGTCCTTCCTGCCCCATTTCAATAAATTCACCCAAGGTATCGGCCAAGGGAATAAAATAGGTTTCTTCCAGAGCTCCGGACGGATAAATGCCTGATGCATCAGAGGTCAGGACACCCCATTGTGTAAGTCCCTGATATTCATAACTGACTAATCGCTGCATGATGACCCTTCTTTCAGAGAATTTATTTTATTATAGCATAGACATGAAGAAGATTCCTGCAGGAAAGGATGGGGACGTTTTATGTTTCATAAACTCGTTGACTTGTGATAAAATAAAATCAAATTCTCTTTTAGCTCCGGAATTTCCTGGAAAGAAACCGGAGAAAATACATCGTGAAATATGGTGATTAGATCATGAAAAATAAAAAAGTCATTGTTTTGGGACGGCTTAAGTCCTGTTTTTTTGAAACCATGGCGAAAAAAAATATTCAAATCCAGCAGTGGGACAGCCGGACAGCCATTCCTGAAGAACAGCTTCGTCAATGGCTCTCCGGTGCAGAGGGGCTGATTCTCGGACGGGGCAGCGGAGGCCGGAAGAAACTGACAGTCAACGGGCAGCTGCTGGAAATGGGGCCTTTTCTCAAGGTGGTGGCCCAGGATCTGGCCGGTTATGACAATGTGACGGTCCGTGACTGTACAGATGCAGGAATTCCTTTCGGCAATGCGGCCGGGGCCAATGCGGAGTCAGTGGCAGAAGAAGCCATGGGTCTGGTGTATATGACCGCCAGGCGGATGATTGAGGCGTGGAATTTTGTAAGGGACGGGCGCTGGGCGGCTTATGCAGTTCCTCCCGAAGGAGTCAATCTCATGGGGCGGACAGCGGGAATTGTGGGCATCGGCGCCATAGGTCAGGCTTTTGCCCGCCGCGCGGAGGCATCGGGCATGCATATTATTTACCACGCCCGTACGGTTCACCCTGATGCGGAGGGGCACGGATGGCATTGGAGAGACATGGACCGCCTTCTGGCGGAAAGTGATGTGATTGTCAGCGCCACACCGCTGACGCCGGCTACCCATCAGATGTGGAACCGGTCCTGTTTTCAGAAAATGAAAGATACTGCGTTTTTCATTAATGTAGGGCGCGGAGGCTGTGTAAAAACAGAAGATCTGACGGAAGCGCTTCTGTCGGGCAGTCTGGCCGGGGCGGCTTTGGATGTAGTGGACCCCGAGCCGATTCCGCCGGATCATCCTCTGCTCCGGACAGGACGGTGCATCGTTCTGCCCCACATGGGCAGCATGACGGAAGAAACATTGTCGGAAATGTCCAGAGAAACAGCGGAGAATGTGCTGGAAGGACTAAAGGGAAAACCGCTTCCGGGGATTGTGAATCCGGAGGTATACGGTACAGAGCAGTTTAAGAATAAATGGGCAGGAGAGGGAGAAAATGACTGAAAAAACAACGGGAAATAATTTTGTCGAAGCAGAAGTGCGCGCGGACATCGCGGCGCATACTTATAAAAATGACCGGGTTTTGACCCGTTTCCCGCCGGAGCCAAACGGTTATCTCCACATCGGACATGCGAAAAGCATCTGCCTGAATTTTGGGCTGGGTGAAAAATATCACGGAGCGACCAACCTCCGTTTTGATGATACCAATCCGACAAAAGAGGATATGGAATATGTAGAATCCATTATGAACGACGTGAAATGGCTGGGATTTCAGTGGAAGGAACCTGTTCATTATGCATCTGATTATTTCCCCCAGCTGTATGAGTTTGCCTGCCGTCTGATCCGCATGGGGCTGGCCTATGTGGATGATCAGACAGGACAGGAAATTCATGATACGAGGGGAGATCTGAAGACACCCGGAACGGACAGCCCCTGGAGAAACCGCACGGCGGAGGAGAATCTGAAGCTGTTTGCGGATATGAAGGCCGGTGTTTATCCGGACGGATCTAAGGTGCTGCGTGCTAAAATTGATATGGCATCACCCAATCTCGTTATGCGGGATCCTGTGCTGTACAGGATTGTCCATGCATCTCACCAGCGGACAGGCGGTACATGGTGCATTTATCCCATGTATGATTTTGCACATCCCCTGTCAGATGCTATTGAGGGTATTACCCATTCCATATGCACACTTGAATTTGAAGAGCGGCGGCCTCTTTATAATTGGTGTCTTCAGGCTTTTGACGGACCGGAAAAACCGCGCCAGATCGAATTCGCCCGTTTGAATGTGACAACCATGATCACCAGCAAGAGAAAATTGAAGAGGATGGTGGATGAAGGGGTTGTTGCGGGATGGGATGATCCGCGCATGCCCACCATTTCGGGAATCCGGAGAAGAGGATACACACCGGAATCAATCCGCCGTTTCTGTGATCTGATCGGTGTTGCAAAATCAGACAGCACAGTGGATGTGGCCCTGCTTGAGTACTGCATCCGTGAAGATCTGAAGTCACGGGTACCCCGGGTCATGGCTGTTTTAGATCCGGTGAAGGTCGTTCTGACGAATTATCCGGAAGGGAAGACAGAAACGGTTACTCTTGAAAATAACCCGGAGAATCCGGAAGCCGGTGTCCGGACGGTTCCCTTTACCCGAAATCTTTATATTGAGAAGGAAGATTTCATGGAAAATCCGGTGAAGAAATTTTTCCGTCTTTCTCCCGGACGTGAGGTCCGTCTTAAGGGCGCCTATATTATCCGCTGCGACGAAGTTGTGAAAAATGAAGACGGCAGCCTGCGTGAGATCCGTTGTACCTGTGATATGGCTTCCCGCAGCGGGACTCCGGGAAGCGACAGAAAGGTCAAGGGCACGCTCCATTGGGTTTCTGAAGAAACCGCTGTGGATATGACAGTCCGGCTCTATGATTATCTGATCCCGCCTGATGATCAGGATGACGGACGGGATTTTATGGAAAAAATCAATTCTCATTCGCTGACGGTCATGGAAGCCAAGGGGGAACCGGAGATTCTGCGGTATCACAGGGGAGACCGGTTCCAGTTTTTACGGAAGGGATATTTTATTATGGATGAAGACTCCAGGGACGGTCATCCCGTATTTAACCGCATTGTGGGGCTCAGGGATACATGGGCTAAAATGCAGAAGAAGCAGGAATCATGAGATTAAAACAATGGATGCAGGGGGCTGCTTTGGCAGCAGCATGCATGGCTGCCGGCAGTGCGTATGCGGCGGTTCCCGCATGGTCAGTTCCTCTGGTGGGGCGCATGACGCCTCCTGACCATGTGACCTTTAAACAGGGAGAACAGCAGACAATCGCTTTTCTCCCTGCAGGAGGTCCCGCTTCTTATTTTAAGAAGCATGGTATTTCCCAGGCTGATTATTATCAGATGACCTATGCCGATCCGCCGAATTTTTCATATGGCTGGGCCTCAGCGCAGGTGCTGGGCGTTCCGTTCCTGCTGGAAGCAGGACTGGATCCGCTTAAGAAGGAAAATATGACAGTCCAGATGGACGGAATAGCGGGTTATCTGAATGAAAAAATCAGTGCTGACAGATCCGCCGTATTTCGTGGAACTGCACCCCTGACCCGGATTAATGATACGAAAAATCCCAGGTGGGAAGGTGCTTTTGCCATGACCTACTATGAAAAGGGGATTATATACAGGGAATCCTATATTTTATCTCTGCAGATTACCGGATACCGCATTGTCCTTTTCACTGTAGTCAGTGATGCATCAAATCCGGAACTTACAGAGAATCTCCGTAAGATGACGGCCCAAAGAATTTTTTGGAAAGATCAGGATATTCTGCGTACATTTTAATTTTCTCGGGACCGTTTCTGCGGGGCCTGGAAATATACTACTCAAGGAGGCTATCATTATGACAAAAACAGCAATCGTATACTGGACGGGATCAGGCAACACAGAAGCCATGGCACAGGCTGTGGAAGAAGGAGTTAAAAATGCAGGAGGAGAAGCGGTTCTTCAGCTGGTGACGGACACCAATGCATCGGATACGGCTTCTTATGACAGAATTGCCCTGGGATGCCCGGCCTGCGGAAATGAAGAGCTCGATGAGTACGATTTTGAACCTTTTTTTCAGGAGCTTCTGCCGCAGCTGAAGGGAAAGAAAATTGCTATTTTCGGTTCCTATGCATGGAATGAAGGAGCCTGGATTGAAACATGGAAGGCCCGCCTGGAGGAGGCCGGCGTGACGCTGGCTGCAGATCCTGTCAAGGCTTACAGCTATCCTGATGATGATGCGCTGGAGGCATGCCGCAGTCTGGGAGCCGCATTGGCTGAATAAGAAGGCGTTTTCATTTTCATTGACAAGGGTGCGCCTCTTCGGTAATATACATATAGGAACGGGAGTATTTTCTTAAGATTCATGCAGTATAAAGGAGGAAATGTAAATGGCAAAAGTAGCAATCGTATACTGGTCAGGATCCGGCAACACGGAAGCCATGGCACAGGCTGTGGAGGAAGGCGCCAAAAGTGCGGGCGCTGAAACATTCCTGAGTTTTGTCAGTGATACTTCGGCAGCTGGTATATCCGCTTATGATCATATTATTCTGGGATGTCCGGCTATGGGAAATGAAGAACTGGAAGAATATGAGTTCGAACCTTTCTTTGATGAACTGCTTCCGCAGATGAAGGGGAAAAAGGTGGGAATTTTTGGTTCCTATGCATGGAATCAGGGCGACTGGATCAAGACCTGGAAGGAACGTATGGAAGAGGCCGGCGTGACGCTGGCTGCAGATCCTGTGAAAGCCTACAGCTATCCCGATGATGATGCGCTGGCAGCCTGCAAGGCGCTGGGAGAAACGATTGCCAAAGCCTAATATATGAAATAAGGGAAGGCGCTCCTGCGGGAGCGTTTTCTTCCTGTATAAGGGAGGAGTGATTTTATGGAGGGGAAAACAGCCGTTATTTATTATTCAGGAACAGGCAATACAGAGGCTATGGCTGAAGCAGTAGCAGTGGGAGCACGGCGTGTCTGCCCTGATGTGGTGCTGGCACCGGTAGGAGATGTTTCAGCTGACGAAATCGGCACTACCTGCCACCGGATTATTCTTGGATGCTCTGCATGGGGAGTCGAAGTGATTGAAGAGGCCCAGATGAAGCCGTTCTGTGAAAAGCTGAAGCCTTTTCTGAAAGGGAAAGAAATGGGTTTATTTGGGTCCTGCGGATGGAGCCGCGGCGCATGGCTGAATTCATGGGGAGCCGATCTCCATTTTGCAGGAGCCCATTTCCCGGAGGCGCCGGTCATGGCTTACGGATACCCTGATGAAGAGTCGCTGAAAAAATGTGAGGCACTGGGAGAAGCAGTTGCCCGCGCATAAGATCATTTTTATGGTTGTATATGGGTTTCAAACATGATACTATGAGATAAATATATGAATGAAAGGCGGCTCATTTATGAATTGGGATGATAAAATTTCCGCATCTGTGCGTGCTGTTCCTCCTTCAGGAATACGCAAGTTTTTTGATTTGGCCAATACGATGGAGGGAGTCATTTCCCTGGGCGTGGGAGAGCCTGATTTTTCTGCTCCGGACCGCGTGATTGAAGCCTGCATCAAAAGTCTTAAGGAAAAAAAGACTTCTTATACATCGAATCTGGGTCTTCCGGAACTGCGTCAGGAGATCGCCAAGCTGTTTAAAAATCATTATGACGTGGAATATGATCCGAATCATGAAATTATTGTCACAGTAGGGGTTTCGGAAGCCATTGATATTGTCATGCGCAGTATTTTGAACCCCGGTGATGAAGTGCTGATTCCGGATCCGGCTTATGTAGCCTATCCGGCCTGTGTAAAATTTGCAGGCGGTGTCCCGGTCTATGTGCCTACGTGGCTGAAGGATGATTTCCGTCTCACTGTTGATGAACTGGAAAAGAAAGTAACATCCAGGACCAAAGCTCTCCTGATCGGGTATCCCAATAATCCTACAGGAACTGTCATGGACAGGGAATCACTGCTGAAAATTGCCGATTTTGCAGAAAAACATGATCTCATTGTAATTTCTGATGAAATTTACTGTGAGCTTACTTATGAAGGCCGGCACACCTGTTTTGCATCTCTTCCGGGCATGAGGGAAAGAACGATTGTCCTGAACGGTTTCTCTAAAGCGCATGCCATGACAGGACTCCGTGTGGGATACAGCTGTGCTCCCCGGGAAATTACGGATATGATGTTCAAGGTCCACCAGTATGCCATTCTCTGCGCTTCTGTAACCAGCCAGTACGGCGCTATTGCCGCTCTTAAATACTGTGACAGTGATGTGGAGGCCATGTATCATGAATATGATGCACGGCGCCGTATGATTTATGAAGGGCTCCAGAAAATCGGCCTGTCTGTTTTTGAACCGAAGGGTGCTTTTTATATTTTCCCTGATATTACATGCACAGGCATGAATGATGAGGAATTCTCAGAAGCACTTCTGAATGAAGAGAAAGTAGGTGTTGTTCCCGGCTCCTGCTTCGGCGTGCAGGGACGGGGGCATGTACGTATGTCCTACGCCACCAGCCGGGAAAATATTGCTGAGGCACTGCGCCGCATGGAGCGGTTTGTAGCCCGTCACAGGCAGTAATTCCCGTTGCGGGAAACACAAAGACAGATGCCTGACAATGCATCTGTCTTTGTGTTTTTTTATAAATACTTTGGATTTTTCCTTGACAAAGGGAAAGGACGGGCCTGATAATAATCATATAAAGAAAGGAAAGGTGTCATATGAAATATACAGCCCGTGCCGCTGCTGCGGTTCTTTTTATTCTGCTGGCCGCTTCAGGAACCGGGTGGGCCGGTGCACAGACAGCCGCCGGACCGGAAAACGGGGAAAAGGGAAAGGCCGTTTCTCAATCTATGGATGCGGTTCCCGCTGTTCCCTCTCCTGCAGTTCAGAAGAAAACGGCTGGTTTCGAAGATTCCGTGCTGCTTCCTGTGGACGGGAGTCCTCTTACGGCGGGAGATTTTTCCTTCAGCGGTGTTTCTCTGGGAGAACCTCCGGAAAAGGCCGAACAGGTTATGGGGAATCCTATTTCTGTATCCGAGGGGTCACTGCATAAAGAGTATCGGTGGAGCGGACTGACACTGACTGTTAACCGTTCATTTCCGTACCGGTATATGATCCGCGGTGATTTATCCATTCCCAAAACCATGGAAAATCCGGGAGTCTCACGGATTTATGCAGACGGGCAGACTTTGATTACACGGCGCGGCATTTCTGTGGGCGCGCGGAGGGAAAATGTAATCCGCACCTATGGAGCACCTGAACAGGTACTCTGGGACGGGACACGGAAATGTTTTTATTTTGTCTATTCCGGAAGCGGACATATGCTGGTTTTTACAGTCCGTAATGATAAGGTTTCCGCCATAGAGGCTGCTTATCCGGATGCGAGGCTGGTCCTCAGCGCTGCCCAGCAGAATCAGGATGCTTTCCAAAAGAGAGTTCATCCCGGGTTTCTGTACAGCCGGGATTTCTCTTTAGCCGGATATACGCCGGGGCATCTGTTTCAGGAGCCTTCCTGGGATATGTGGGAGAAAAAGGTAGTCAACAGCCGGGAAGAAATCTGGTATTATCCGGGATATGCAGTAAGAATGTCCATGCCGGATAAAAAAATTCTCATGGTTTTTTTGAGAACGCCCCAGATGGTTACTTCCCGGGGACTGGCGGTGGGGGATCAGCTGTCTACCATGGAAGAACTTTACGTAGCTCCGCAGAAGATGGATACGGATGTATCATCGGATAAACCTAAAAATACTTATTTTTATATTTCTCCCAATCAGGATCAAGTGCTTATTTTTTATGCCGACGGCGCACAGGGAACGATCCAGGGCGTTTTGGCATCGGAAAATGACAAGGAAGCCAGCCTGCTTTCTGACCGGTGAGTACGGGAGAAAAAGATCCGGAGGGCGGTTCAGAATCAGTGCCCCCTCCGGATCTTTTTTCTCGTACAAGAGCGCCTGTTATGCGGGAAGGCGGACAGCCTTTATCATTTTGGAAACGCCGGGTTCACTTGCTGCAGCTTCTATGGTAGAATAGAAAAATCAAAACCATTTGCTGGGAGGCTTATCATGACGCTGATGTCGGATGTGATGAAACAATGGAAACAAGTAATGGAAAAAGAAAGTAAGATTCTTTTTATCGTGGGAGAACCGGGATCGGGCAAAAGTGAGCTTTTGCGGAGAATGGAATTTCAAAGCGGATGGAAGTATACCGAGGCGAAGGAACTCCTGGGAAACAGTGTTTTTGAAGTGAACCGTGAACACCGTCCGGATCAGGCCAGGCAGAATCTCATGGAATCGGTAGCGTATCTGGATGCCAAGGTTACAATCATTGACAATGTGGGTATTCTTTTTGCGCCGATTTATAACATTAATCCGGTGGACATTCTGGTTCACATGAGTCAGGACCATCCGCTTGTCGTGGGATGG
>DIDD01000088.1:5401-23218 GCA_002417965.1 Veillonellaceae bacterium UBA5809 | reverse complement strand
GCTTTGGCCGTCGCAGACCAATTGGTTCATCAGTTCCGTAGAAAGCACCACGCCCCGTATCCCCTTGTCTCTGACAAGAAGATTCGCGCCGCCTCCTATAATAAACAGCGGATACCCTTCTTCTGAGGATATCCGGCATATGTCGCAAAGTTCCTTTTTAGAACGGGGCAGCAGAAAACAATCGGCCGGCCCGCCGATGCCAAATGTCGTATGGCGGCTCATCGGCTCCGATTCAAGAATCTGCCTGTCCGATAAAACCGACGAAAAAGCATTATGCCATGAATGATTCATACTGAATTCCTTTTCCTTAAAAATACCAATCATTATTATTATATGTAACCTCTGTTGAGCCGTCAACTGGTATTTATGCCCCCGCAATAAGAACCCCCCTCTGCGAGGGGGGTTCTTCTATATCAAGCTGCCGGGGATTTTCTTCAGTCTTTTGTCATCAATTTGAGAGGCACCGCAATTTTGTTATCGACCTTTTCGCCTTTGGCAATCTTAATGGCCGTTTCTACTGCGATCTGACCCATCTGATCAGGCTGCTGTGCCACCGTGGCTGCCAGCGTACCGTCCTGAATGGCTTTTAAGCCATCAGCTGTTCCGTCAAATCCGACAATCAAAATCTGTTTATTGGCACTCTTGGCCGCACTGATGGCTCCCAGCGCCATTTCATCATTCTGTGCAAAAATGGCCTTGATGTCAGGATTAGCCTGCAGCATATTTTCAGATACGGTCAGACCCTTGCTGCGGTCGAAATCAGCAGCCTGCTTAGCTACTACAGTCAGTTTCTGATCTGCGATTTTATGGAATCCTTCACCGCGTTCCCGCGTGGCTGAAGCGCCCGGAAGTCCTTCCAGTTCAGCTACATTAGCCTTTTCACCCAGTTTTTTTACAATAAAATCTGCCGCCATTTCTCCACCCTTTACATTATCAGAGGCAATATGGGCAACCACATCGCCTTTATCCGAGGAGCGGTCAATCGTAATAACCGGAATCTTAGCTTTATTCGCCGCCAGCACAGAATTTGACACTGCAGCGGAATCTACCGGATTAATCAAAAGAACATCTACTTTGCTTTCAATCAGGTCCGTAATGTCATTGGCCTGTTTTGCCGGATCATTCTGGGCATCTACGATCTTTACCGTAATTCCGTCTTTCTTAGCCTGTTCTTCCACACTTTTGGCCATGGTCACAAAGAAAGGATTGTTCTGTGTGGATACAGAAAATCCGATTGTGATTTTTTTGCCGTTCTGTGCAGAGGAAGCCGCCTGTTTCGGTGTGGAAGAGCCACATCCTGCTACAGCAACCATCGCCATAATCATTGTGCAAATCAAAAAAATTTTTTTAAACATGCTGAACCCCCTTATGATTTTTTTCGATCCATGAGTACTGCAAGCAATATAACAATCCCCTTGACAACTTGCTGATAAAAGCTGGATACATTTAGAATATTTAACCCATTATTCAGTGTGCCGATGATCAGTGCGCCTATGAGAGACCCCACAATGCGCCCTTTCCCTCCGGCCAGGCTGGTTCCGCCAAGAACAACAGCTGCAATGGCGTCCAGTTCATAGCCAAGTCCGGCTGTGGGCTGTGCGGAATTCAGACGGGATGTCAGAATGGCTCCTGCCACAGCGCACAGGCATCCTGTGATGGCATAGGCGAAAATTTTTACCATGTTGATTTTTATGCCGGCTATATAGGATACCTTCTCATTGCCACCCACAGCATAGGTCTGCCGTCCCAGCGGCGTCTTTCTCAGGATAAAAAACAAAATGAAAAAAGTAATCAGCATAATAACTGCCGGCACAGGAATGCCTGCCATATATCCCTGCCCAAATCCTGTAAAAATAGGATCATCGGATAAGCCGCTGATTGGGTTCCCATTGGTATACACCAGTGTAAGTCCGCGGTATATGGTCATCGTAGCCAGTGTGGCAATAAACGGAGCTACTTTCCCATAGGCAATCACAATCCCGTTGACCGCTCCCAAAAATGTTCCGATAATGACTGCCGTGAAAATAGCCACTTCCGGATTCATGCCCTTGACGATGAAGCTGGCCATCAGGGCACTGGACAGAGCCAGTATACTCCCTACGGAAAGGTCAATCCCGCCCGTCAGTATGACGAATGTCATCCCGAAAGAAATCAGGGCATTGATGGAAACCTGCCGGAGCAGATTCCGCAGGTTGGACGGTTCCACAAAGCTGTCGTTCAGCACTGCAATGACCAGAAACAGAAGAATCAGCCCAATAAGCGGTCCCATCTCCCGAATGATATTTTTCGCTTTCAATGCATTCATTCCTTATTGTCCTCCCGTAGCCATTGTCATAATACGTTCCTGTGTCGCTTCTCTCCGGTCTACTATTCCTGCAATGCGGCCTTCATGGACAACCATTACGCGGTCGCTCATTCCAATTACTTCCGGGAGTTCTGATGATACCATAATGATGGAAACCCCCTTGGACGTCAATTCATTCATCAGATCATAAATATCTCTTTTAGCTCCTACATCAATGCCTCTTGTGGGTTCATCAAGTATCAGAATAGAAGGCTTGATTCCCACCCACTTGGCAATAACGACCTTCTGCTGGTTGCCTCCTGAGAGCATCCCTGCAGGCAGCTGAATACTTTCTGCTTTGACTCCCAGTTTTTCTGCCAGTTCTGCAGAAAATTTTTCTTCTTTATGGCTGTCAATGCAGAAACCATGGCTGCAGAGGCCGGATTCACTGGGAAGTGATATATTCCGCAAAATGGAAAAGTCTATAATCAGTCCTTCCGTTTTCCTGTTTTCTGTAATAAATCCGAATCCGTCGGCAATGGCATCACGGGGTGTATGGATTTCAACTTTTTTGCCCCGAAGTGTAATTGTGCCTGATTCATGGGGATCCACACCGAAAAGAGCTCTCATAATTTCCGTTCGGCCAGCCCCCATCAGCCCGGCTACCCCCAGAATTTCCCCTCTGCGCAGAGTAAATGACACATCTTTGAAAACACCGGGCTGGGAAAATCCTTCCACTTTCAAAACTTCTTCCCCGGGAATCACTGTGCGTGCGGGATAATACTCGGAGATCGTCCGTCCCACCATATCCATGACAACCTGTCCCATACCTGTTTCCTCTGTAGGTCTCGTACTGATGGTATGTCCGTCACGCATAACAGTAATCGTGTCGCACTGATGAAATACTTCCTCCATACGGTGGGAAATATAGATGATTGATACTCCCTTTTCCTTCAGCCGGTGCATGACATCAAACAATTTGTCGGTTTCTCTTTCTGTCAGCGCCGCTGTCGGTTCATCCATAATCACTACCTTGGCATCCAGCATCAGATTCCGTACAATTTCTGTCATCTGCTGCTGGCCCACGGAGCAAAGTCCCATTTCTTTTTCCAAGGGCAATGTAATACCTATATTTTGGCATTCTTCCTGGGCGAGGCGCTTCATTTTTTTGAAGTCAATCCAGCCAAAACGGTTTTTCACCTGCCTCATGAGAAAAAGATTCTCCAAAACGCTTAGATTCGGCCATATATTCAATTCCTGATGAATAAAAGCAATTCCATGTTCTTCTGCATCCCGGTTGTTCCGGAACTGAACCGGTTTTCCGTCTACAGTGATCGTTCCGCTGTCGGCTTTATGGATACCGGTTAAGATGTTCATGAGTGTTGATTTCCCTGCCCCGTTTTCTCCCATAAGAGCATGAATCTCTCCTGAGCGGAGGTGAAAATTAACACCCTTCAGGACCTCATTCTGTCCAAAAGCTTTTGAAATCCCTGTCAGGTTAATATCCATATTTCCCGATGTGCCCTTTCTTAAAAAATAACGCCCGCATGAAGAATAACATTGGAATAGGGTGTTACTTCTCCCGTACGGATAACCGCCTTCACTCCGGATGTTGCTTTTTTGAATTCCTCATGGCTGGAAATAATCCATCCTGTCTTTTCCTGGGGAAATAATTCTCTCATGCGGAGCCACTGCTGTGGATTTTTAGCCTGCATTTCCGAGGCTACATGAATTTTTTCAATTTCCATGTATTTCGCAATTTCCTGAACTACATCAAAAAAAGAAGGCTGTCCCAGGCGGAGGGCCAAATCAATTTTAAGGACTCCCGCCGGTACCGGAAGCCCGCAGTCACCCACTGCAATGGTATCTGTATGCCCCAGATCTGCCAGTACTTTGGCAATGGAACTGTTGAGTATTCCTATTTTCTGCATAACAGCATCTCCTCTACTTCGGTCCGCCCGGGCATGCCGCCCTGAGCCCCGATTTTCTGTATAGACAGGGCCGCCGCCGCGTTTGCAAAACGAAGGGCCTCTTCCAGCCGGCCCCCTTCAGCACAGGCTACGGCAAGTGCTCCGTTAAATGTATCTCCTGCCCCGGTTGTGTCAACAGGATCAGCGGAAAAACCTGGGACGCAGACCACTTTCCCGTCTTCTCCGTATGCCGCTCCCTGTTTTCCTCTGGTCATAATAATACGGCGGCTGTGACCGATCAGAATTTTTTCCGGTGACATGCCCGGATATAAAGCAGAAGCTTCATGCTCATTGGGTGTCACATAGGTTGCTTCTTCCACCCATTCCGCCGGTGTGTCCGCCGCCGGCGCGGGGTTCAGTATAACCGGGACCCCCGCCTCTTTGCAGCGGTGAATACAGTAACCGATTGTATCCATAGGAATTTCCTGCTGCAGAAGAACCATATCCGCATTCCCGATAACCGGCCATGCCTGGTCAATCTGCGCTCTTCCGACGAGGTCATTCGCCCCTTTAATGACAATAATGCTGTTGTCTCCTTCAGCCAGCGTAATATGGGCTGTTCCGCTGCTGATTTTCGGAAGTACCGTCACATAGCGGCTGTCAATCCCGTTGGCCTCCAAATTATCCTGAATCATCTGGCCGTAGGAATCATCTCCCACACATCCGATCATGTAAACGGCGGCTCCGAGACGGGATGCCGCCACTGCCTGGTTGGCTCCCTTTCCGCCGGGAGATACAATCAGCCTGCGTCCCATGACTGTTTCTCCGGCCCCCGGACGCCGGTCCGTCTCAACTGTAAGATCCATGGCACAGCTTCCGATCACCGCTATATGTCCCATACATACCTCCTATAGCAAACCTGAAAACAGGTTTTTTTATATCAAGAACCTTTATATTCTACCATAAACAGGGCAGGGAAGGAATATAAGGATTGAAGAAAAAGTCCATCGGGGCATTTTATGTCCCAGATAAAAAAGAGAAAAACGCTGCGGAACCCCTTCCACGAAATGAATGGGCCTGCAGCGGTCTCGCTGACTCAGGATTTCGGCAGTTGTTTTCCGGAATTTTCCAGTGATTTTTCGGCCGGCTCTGCAGGAGCATGTACAGCAGAAACGCGCTTTCCTGACCCTCTTTTTTTCTTTCCTGTCCGCATTTCTTCATTTTCTGTTTTTTTTCGGTTTCCGTAACGGGCGCTCAGGTAAAGACTCACCAGAACCAAAACAGTCACGAGTCCGTTTCCCCAGTTTAAACCGTTCTGCACTATGTTATAAATCAGATAGGCTACCGCTATGGTCAAAAAAATTCTCTGCTTCTTGCTCATTTCATTCGCTCCTTCGTCATTTATTGTAACATGGACGTTGTTTTTTGTCGATAAAACATAGCTATTCACAGTGCATCTCCTGTATTTTGCAAAACACAAATTTTATAGTATAATAAAAAAGTAGTTTTGCAGTCCTGATTTATGACAATCTTTCGGGTCCCGTGCAATGGAAGCCCATGAATCCTGTCAGGTCCGAGAGGAAGCAGCAGTAAGTGGTTTTTTTCATGTGCCACGGCACATTCTGGGAGGTTGTCATAAATGAAGACTGCAGGGCTTTTTTTATGTCTTTTTGGAGGATGGTTTTATGTCTTATCTGGCGCTTTACAGAAAATGGCGGCCCGTAACTTTCAGCGGTGTTATCGGGCAGCATCACATATCAGATACGCTGTCCCGGGCTGTAGCGGAGGGCCGGACTGCCCATGCCTATTTATTTTCCGGCCCCAGAGGCACAGGCAAAACAAGCATGGCCAAAATTATGGCCAAAGCGGTAAACTGTGAAAAAGGCCCTTCTTCTGAACCATGTAATCAATGCAGGACATGCCGTGAAATTAATGAAGGCATCTCTCTTGATGTTTATGAAATTGATGCCGCATCCAACAGAGGCATTGAGGAGATTCGCTCTTTAAAGGAATCTGTACAGAATCTTCCTTCTTCCTGCCGTAAAAAAGTTTATATTATTGATGAAGTGCATATGCTGACAAAAGAGGCTTTTAATGCACTTTTGAAAACACTGGAAGAACCCCCTTCCCACGTCCTTTTCATTTTAGCCACTACGGAGCCCGAAAAAATTCCCCTGACAATTCTGTCACGGTGCCAGCGTTATGAATTTCACCGGATTTCTGTCGATGATATGAAAAATCATCTTCTCGATATTGCCGGGCGGAGTCAGATACCGCTGACAGAGGAGGCTGCAGGACTTTTGGCTGTGCAGGCGGACGGCGGACTGCGTGATGCCCTTTCTCTGCTGGATCAATGTGCTGCTGCCGCTGAGGGACCGGTGGATGCGGAAATGGTCTACCATATTCTTGGTCTTGTCGGCCGGGAACAGATCATGGATCTGGCTGACCGGATTTTTCACGGGCAGAGCGGTTCTGTTCTTCATCTTTTTTATGAAATTCTGCAAATGGGCCGTGAACCCGCTATGATTCTCCGTGAACTGCAGACCCATTTGCGTAATTTACTGCTGTGCCAGGTAGATCCGTCTTTTCCTGAGCTGGCTATTTATGGGAAACGGCTTCCCCATCTGAAGGAAGAAGCTTCTCTTTTCTCTGACGCATCCATTGATGCCATGCTTGATTCACTCCGCGTTTCTCTCCATGAAACAGAGCGTTCGGAATCTCCCCGAATGGCTGCAGAAATGGGGCTCCTCCGTCTGTGCCGTCTGAAAGGGCTTCCTGACTGGAGCAGTCTTGCCGAACGTGTATCCGCCCTGGAAGCGCTGGTTTCTGCTGGAGAAATTTCTGCGGTCCCTGAACCGCGCTCTGTGCCGTCTGTCGGTTCTGTCCGTCAGCCGTCAGATTCCCCAAAGCCGGTCTCTCCTCCCCATTCCGGACGAAAGCCGGCTCCGGCTGCTTCTTCCGTTTCTGCAGCAGCCCCTCCGCCGCCGGCATCCCCTGTGCCATCAGCAGTTTCTCCGTCTCCCGCTGATGGAGAAGTGTCCTCTGTAACGGATCCTTCTTCTTATCTGTCAGTCTGGAAAAAAGTGCTGGATGAATTTATGAAGGCACGGCGCATAGATATTCTTACTTGTTTTCAAAAGAGCAGCCTTATTTTAATTGCAGGCAGCCGGGCTGTTATTTCGGCGCCTCAGCAGTTTCTTGTGCTGGCCGCCAATAATCCCTCCTATCAAAAAGCTGTTTCTCAGGCTTTTCAGAATGTGATCGGAAGGCCTCTCATCCCCAGAACTGTGCTCCGCGGCAGTCCGGAAGAACAGGCCGCCCTGTCCGAGGTGCAGGATTCCGGCGCGCGGAGCCGTTCCCAGCCGCGCGCCCGTGAATCGGGATCTTCAGAGACGTCTGACAGCGGAGAAGACGGGTATCACCCCGTGCAGGAGCAGGACATTCCTGCAGAGGACCGGAACAATCCCGCACTCTCTGAAGCCTTGAAATTTATGTCTCATTGTGATATATATGAAAAAAAGATTCCTTAAGGAGGACAATCATTATGTTTGGAAATAAAGCACAAATGGCCGGTATGATGAAAAAAGCTCGGAAAATGCAGGAAGATATGCAGCGTATGCAGGAAGAAATCAAGAAAAAAACTGTCGACGTAACTGTGGGCGGCGGTGCTGTTTCTCTCGTTATGAATGGGGAGAAGCAAATTATTTCTCTGTCTATTTCCAAGGAAGCCATCGATCCCGAAGATTCTGAAATGCTCGAGGATTTGATTACAAGCGCTGTCAACGAGGCTGTTAAAAAAGTCGATTCCATGACCGCTGAAGGACTGGGAAAGATCACGGGAGGTCTGGGACTTCCCGGCGGTATGTTCTGAGATGAATGATCCTCTTGAAAAACTAACTGACCAATTTAGGAAGCTTCCGGGGATCGGTGTAAAAACTGCGCGGAGACTTGCGTATTTTATGGTAGAACGCCCCGCCGGCGAAACAGAGGCTTTTCTGAATTCTGTCCGTGAGGCAAAAAATTCCATGCATCAGTGCTCAATATGCTGCAGTCTTTCCACTTCTGATCCTTGTGAATACTGCTCTGATTCCCGGAGAGACCGCAGTGTCATCTGTGTGGTGGAGCAGCCGCAGGATGTGCTGGCTATTGAGCAGAGTCATGAATACAAGGGGCTCTATCATGTTCTTCATGGCGTTTTATCTCCTCTTGACGGAATCGGCCCGGAGGAACTCCGCATCCGGGAACTCCTCCTCCGTCTTCAGGACGGAAATGTAAAGGAAATTATTATTGCCACCGATCCTGATACTGAAGGAGAAGCCACGGCTTTTTATCTGGCCAAGCTGATCAAGCCTCTGGGCATCCGCGTGAGCCGTATTGCGCGGGGACTCCCGGCAGGCGGCGATATAGGATATACAGACAGTGTCACATTGGCCGGAGCTGTTGAAAACAGACGGGAATTATAAGGAGGTCTTGCTCTTGGAAATTCTTTCTGCTCTTGGTTTATGGGGTGTGTTAATTGCTGCGGCAGTCATTGTCATTCTTGTTGTCAAACTTATCGGATGCGCAGTCATGCCGTTTATCAGCAACATTATTGCGGGAGGGGCTCTGTACTGGCTGCTGGATGCATTCAGTATTGTAAAAATGCACTGGAGTGTCACCGATGCATTGATTATTGCCGTGTTTGGTGTCCCCGGGACTGTTGTCTTGGCGTTATACCGCTTTTTTGCCGGGTGAAGAAGCCTGTTCTCTGACTTAAATTTAAATATTACGCACAAAAACGGCGGGAAAAAGGAATCCTTTTCCCCGCCGTTTTTCTATCCTTTCAGCTTATCAATAATTTTATCAAGAAAGGACTCTTTCCCGCGGTATTTACTGATATCTTCTCCTGATATTTTCGCATAATCAAGGAGTGCTTCTTTTTCTTCACTTTTCAGTTTTTTAGGAACTGACACGCGGACTATCACGTACAGGTCTCCATGACCGTTCCGCTGCAGCTTAGGCATTCCTTTTCCGGAGATTCGGAAGCGTGTACCACTCTGTGTTCCTGCCGGAATACGGAGCTCCACTTCTTCTTCCAGTGTCATTACATGGATGGTGCTTCCCAAAGCCGCAGTGGGAAAGGAGATTTCTACATCACGGTAAAGATCATCCCCGTTGCGCTCGAAATCAGGATCATCTTTTACGTAAATATATACGTATAGATCTCCCTTCGGGCCTCCCCGCTGTCCCGGATCTCCTTCTCCGCTGATCCGCATACGGACTCCTGTATCGGCACCGGCAGGAATATTGACCTCCAGGGTTTTCTGTACTCTCATAACCCCTGTGCCGCGGCAGTCATGACATTTTTCTTTGATGATGCGTCCCGTACCGCCGCAGTAAGGACAGGAGACAACATTGACCATCTGGCCGAAAGGACCGTTTCTGACAACACGCTGCTGCCCGGTCCCCTGACAATGGGGACAAGTCTCTGCTGCTGTTCCGGGTTCCGCTCCGTTTCCGTGACAGCGGGCGCACACGTCATCTTTTGTAACAGTAAAGGTTTTCTTGACTCCCCGGTATGCCTCGCGAAGGGTAATTTGAAGATCATGCCTCAGGTCTGCACCGCGGGCTGGTCCATTGGACCGTCTTCCGCCTCCTGTAAACATATCAAAAATATCTTCAAAACCGCCAAAGCCGCCTCCTCCAAAACCGCCAAAGCCCTCAAAACCGCCAGGCCCGCCGGAACCGCCGCCCCCCTGGGCTGCCTGCTGATAGGCATCATGCCCTACCTGGTCGTATTGTGACCGCTTTCCCGGATCGGACAGTACCTGATAAGCCTCATTGACCTCTTTAAATTTCTCCTCTGCCTCTTTGGGGTGATCTTTATTCAGGTCGGGATGATACTTGCGCGCCAATTTACGATATGCTTTTTTGATATCTTCTTCTGTGGCGTCATGTCCAAGCCCCAGTACATCATAATAATCGCGGTTACTCATTCATTCCCATTCCTGTCTTTGATTATTTATTCTTTTCATCATCATGAACAACTTTATAATCAGCATCCACTACATGATCTTTTCCCTGCGGTCCCTGCTGCTGTGACTGTCCGGATCCGTTTTGCTGGGCCTGCTGAGCCTGCTGAGCCTGCTGGGCCTGCTGGTAAATTTTTTCAGTCAGCTCATGAAGAGGTTTGGTCAGCGCATCCGCGTCTGCTTTAATGCGGTCTGTGTCATCACTCTTCATGGATTCTTTCAGTTTTTCAACAGCGGCATTGATTTCTTTCACTTTTTCAGGATCTGCTTTGTCTCCCAGTTCTTTGACGGTCTTCTCCGCCTGGTAAATCAGGGAGTCTGCATTATTTCTGGCTGTAACTGATTCCTTCCTCTTTTCGTCTTCTGCTTCATGGGCTTTTGCTTCCTGCTGCATTTTCTCAATTTCAGCATCTGACAGTCCTGAAGAGGATGTAATATCAATTTTTTGTTCTTTTCCTGTTCCCAAATCTTTAGCTGATACATGAACAATGCCATTGGCATCAATATCAAAGGTAACCTGAATCTGGGGCACGCCTCTCGGAGCTGCAGGAATATCACTTAATTCAAACCGGCCCAGGGTTTTGTTGTCAGCCGCCATAGGCCGTTCTCCCTGAAGCACATGGATATCAACAGAAGGCTGATTGTCGCTGGCTGTAGAAAAGACCTGACTCTTTGATGTAGGAATAGTGGTATTTCTTTTAATCATGGTAGTAAAGACTCCGCCCAGGGTTTCAATGCCCAGGGAAAGAGGCGTTACATCAAGCAGAAGAACGTCTTTCACATCCCCCTTAAGCACGCCGGCCTGAATCGCTGCGCCTACAGCAACGGATTCATCCGGATTAATTCCTTTGCTCGGATCTTTACCGAATTTATTTTTAATCAGTGTCTGCACGGCTGGAATTCTCGAGGAACCGCCTACCAGAAGAATTTTATCAATGTCTCCTGCAGATACTCCTGCGTCTTTCATTGCCTGGTCAATCGGCGTCACTGTTGACTGCACAAGATCTTCTGTAATCTGATCAAATACAGCGCGGGTCAGTGTCACGTCCAGATGAACCGGCTGTCCATTGGGATCTACCGAGAGAAACGGGAGGTTGATTTCTGTAGACATGACTCCGGACAGTTCGATTTTCGCCTTTTCCGCCGCTTCTTTCAGGCGTTGTTCTGTCATGGGATCTCTCTTCAGAGCCGCTCCGTTCTCTTTTTTATACTGATCGGCAATCCAGTCCATGACACGGGCATCGAAGTCATCGCCGCCCAGATGCCCGTTTCCGTTGGAGGCTTCAACTTCAAACACACCGTCAGCCAGATTCAGAATCGACACATCAAATGTGCCGCCGCCCAGATCATACACGAGAATGCGGTGTTCTTTTCCGTCTTTTGCTTTATCCAGTCCATAGGCCAGTGAAGAAGCCGTCGGTTCATTGATGATACGGAGAACATTCAGTCCCGCAATCGTTCCCGCATCTTTTGTAGCCTGTCTCTGGCTGTCTGTAAAATATGCCGGGCAGGTGATCACGGCATCTGTCACTTTTTCTCCCAGATAGGCTTCTGCATCAGTCTTCAGTTTTTGAAGAATCATTGCGGAAATTTCCTGGGGTGTATAGGATTTTCCATCAATATCAACTTTGTAGTCACTTCCCATATGACGTTTGATGGATACCACTGTACGGCTGGGATTGGAGATGGCCTGACGTTTTGCCAGCTGACCCACCAGGCGTTCCCCGCTTTTTGAAAATCCTACCACAGAAGGGGTGAGCCTGGAGCCTTCCGCATTGGGAATGACTACCGGCTCGCCGCCTTCCATCACTGCAACAACTGAATTGGTTGTACCTAAATCAATACCTACTACTTTAGACATATAAAACATCCTCCCTCATTCTCTGATCAATCGTTATGGACAACCTGGACCTTGGCCGGACGAAGCACCTGATCTTTCATCATGTACCCCTTCTGGAGAACCATGGCCACAGTATCATTTTCCTGTTTTTCTGACGGTACCTGCATAACCGCTTCATGAAAATGCGGATCAAATGCACAGCCTTCCGCCTTGATTTCTGTTACGCCGAAATCATTGAATACTTTCATCATCTGCTTTTGAAGCATCTGAAATCCCTTCACATAGCTGGCTCCGGAAGTGTCATTTTCCATCTGCAACAAGGCCAGATCAAAATTATCCAGGACCGGGAGAAATTCCTTCAGCACAGCCATAGTCACCGAAGACTGCGCTCTGGCTGCTTCTTCCCGTGTTCTCCTGCGGAAATTATCGAAATCTGCCTGAAGACGGATATACTGGTTCATCAGCACTTTCAGTTTTTCTTCAAAAGCCGCCTCTTCCGCACCTACCTGATCATGTTTTGGCATATCTCCGGAAGATGGTTCTTTTTTACTATTTTCTTCGGGATTTTTGGGGATCCCGCTGTTTTCACCTGTCTGCTCTGATGTCTGATGCTCATGCTCTTTCTCAGTCATATAAATCCTCCCTGTTCTATGATTTCAGCAAAGCTCCGATTTGCTTCTGCATGAAATGGAGAAGCCCGATAATTTTGTCATATTCCATTCTTGTCGGCCCCAAGACAGCTACAGAGCCAATCACCCGCCCTTCTGCTGTAAAGCGGGCGCGGATAACAGAAAGCTCTGAAAGAGGCTTTACCAGATTTTCTGTTCCGATTTCCACTGCAATGGGACGGTCCATGTCCGAGGATAAAACCCCCTCCAGAATCTGTTTTTCCTCGAGAAGATTCAGGATTTCCTGAACTTTTTGAACATCCTGGAATTCCGGCTGTTTGATCAGACCCGCCGCTCCTCCCGAGTAGACTTTTTTGCGGGGAAGAAAAATTTCATTCAGCGCATAAAATACAGGATGAAAATCCGACAGATTTTCTTCTGTGTCCTTCTGGAAGGATAAAATCATTTTTTCATCAATGCCGTCAATTTCACGGTCATGAAGAAAGTGACTGATTTTTTCCGCCAGATGCTGAAGTTCCTCCAGAGATGAATGAAGCGGTACCGGCACAATGGTGTGTGTTACACGCCCTTCATCTGTAACGGCCAAAAGAATGGCCCGCTGCCCGTCGAGAGGAAGAAACTGCATATAATTAAAACGGCTTTTGGCTTTGCCGGTCTGTGCGGCTACGGAAAGCGTATGGGTCAGAGAAGCAATTACTTTCGCCATATTCCTGAAGACTTCATCCATCCTGGTGGCATGCTCTGTCAGTGTATGGCGGAGCAGATCTTCTTCTTCTCCTGTTACGGGAACCGGTTCCATAAGGCAGTCAACGTAAAAACGGTATCCTTTTACAGAAGGAATACGCCCCGCCGATGTATGGGGCTGTTCCAGATATCCTTCATCTTCCAGATCCTGCATCTCATTTCTGATGGTGGCGCTGCTGATTCCCATATCATATTTTTTGGCAATCGTGCGGGATCCCACAGGTTCTGCAGAGGAAATATAATCCTGGACAATCGCCCAAAGGATCTTTTTCTTTCTTTCATTCATAGAACTTCTCTCGTAATTTTCCATAGTTACCGCCCCATTATTAGCACTCTGCAACATTGAGTGCTAACTTACATTACAAGAATACCATTCCTCTCTGCTTCTGTCAATATGCCCTCTTCCGAAAGCCGACGGAACCGGCGTGCTGATGATATTCAGCCGTCCAGCGCCGCCGAGCCGCCCGGATGTACAATCAGTACACGGGACGAGGTTTTTGTTTCTGTCATATGCTGGAATTTCTCCGGATCCTGAACAATGACAGGCCATGTATTGTAGTGGACGGGAATGACGAAACGTGCCCGGAGCATGGATGCCGCCCGGCATGCATCATCAGGTCCCATGGTGAAATTATCTCCAATAGGAAGTACTGCATAATCAATTTTATATTGTTTTCCCCATAATTCCATATCTGCCGTGAGGGCTGTATCCCCCGCAGAATAAAGTGTGCAGCCTCCGTTGAAGCGGATGATCCAGCCGCATGCATGTCCTCCGGGCGCCCCGCAGCTGTGAACAGCATTCACCATGGTCACTTTCCCAAAGGGAAAGGAATAAGAACCTCCGATATTCATCGTATGAAAATGGACCGAATGGCCGGGAAACAGCGCCGCCACTTCCGGGACTGCCACCACTTCCGCTCCTGTCCTGACAGCTATGGACGGCGCATCTGCAAAGTGATCGCTGTGGGCATGGGATATCAGCATATAGCTGCAGTCCACCTCCTCCGCCTTCACCGCAGCCAAAGGATTGTCCGTCAGAAATGGATCGAACAGTATTTTTTCTTTCCCTGTATTGATTAAAAAACATGCATGTCCATAATAGGTAAATTGAAGCATCGTTGTCCTGCCCCCTTTTGTTTCTGCACAGTCTGCACTCTTTACTTGTTTTTTCTTGCCAGAATTTCTTTAATGACTTTTTGTGCCACAACGGCCAGAGGCATCCCGTTTTTCATGCTCACATGCTGCATTTTTCTGTAGGCTTCATCATCACCAATATGATAATAATCCATAAGAAGTCCTTTGGCGCGTTCTACCATTTTCCTTTCGGCCAGTTCTTTTTCCACATTTTGTACATGCCCGATCATTTCGGCTTTTTGCCGGAACTGGCTGACCGCAATCTGAATCGCCGGGAAAAGTGTTTTTTCTTCTACAGGTTTCATGACATAGCCAAAGACCAGTGACTGTTTTGCTTTTTCTATGATCTCTTCATCGCCGAAGGCCGTTAACAAAACAACAGGCGCCAGATTGTCATGGGAAATCATCCGCGCCGCCTGTATTCCGTCAAGGCGCGGCATTTTAACATCCATAATAACCAGGTCGGGATGATATTTTTTGACGGCTTCCAGCGCTTCCACCCCGTCCTTGGCCACAGCCGCCACATGATGGCCTTCTTCTTCAAGCATTTCTTTAAGATCCATTACAATCAGAGCCTCATCATCGGCTATGACAATCTGATAGGTTTCTTTCATTTATTTCACCTCCATGGATGCCAGAGGGCACCATACATGGGCAGCCACTTTCCCGTCTTCATTAGAAAAACGGAAGCGCCCTCCCAGTTCTGTTTCCACCAGTGTCCGTACAATTTGAAGCCCCAGATCATAGCGCTGATCACTAAAAGTATCCGGCAGAAGATGTCCGTTATTGCGGATGTATACATGAAGGCTGTCTTTCTCCCTGGACCACCCTGCTTCCAGGCATCCTTCTTCCAGATCGGCAAAGCCGTGTTCAATGGCATTATGAATCAGTTCATTGACTGCAATCGCCAGAGTAACTGCTTTTTCTGCATTAATCAGGATCTTTTTCTGATCTCTTCCCCGTACCAGTGTCACACGGGCCGCTGTTAAATTTGTGATGGACAGGTGACATAAGCGGTCCAGCAGGACATCCCAGTCTACATTTTCTCCGCTCTGCCGTGCCAGAATATCATGGATTTGGGAAATCCCCAGGATACGGCTGACTGTTTTCCTTAATACAGTTTTTGTTTCTGCACATTGGGAACGGCGGGCCTGCATGCGGAGAATTCCCGCAATATTATTCAGATTGTTTTTTACACGGTGATGAATTTCTTTGATCACAGAATCCTTAACCAGAATCTGCCGTTCTTTTTCTCTGATGGCCGTGACGTCTGTCATAATCAGAATCACTCTCGCCACTCTCCCGTGAAAAAGGATTGGCATGCACCATGCAGAGAGTGTAAGTTCACCCGCTGCCTCTTCCCCATAGGCAGGGCGGCGGGTCTCCATTACTTTTTCAACCAGCGGCATATGAATTAATGCCCTTCCGATGACTGCTTCTTTTTCTACGGTTTCTTTATCCAGAACAAAGCACAGATCGGATGCAATGTCATTGGCATAAATAATTCTGCCCACAGAATCAAGAACAATCATGCCGTCCTGCACTCTCAGTGACCGGTAGGGTTCATCCGTCAGAGGAACCTGCAGCGCCAGATATCCCGTATCGGTGAGAATCTGCTGCTGTTTCAGGGAGCTGGAAATAAAACAGACTGCCCCGAAAATAGCACCCGCACTGTCAAATAGGGGATAGGCCGTTACGGCTACAATACGTCCGATTTGAAGTTCCTTGCGTCCGACAATTTTCTTTCCTGTAAGAAATACATTTCCCGCCAGGGGAAATTCTTCCATCAGCGAAATTTCTCCGCTTGAAAAAGTCATGGCTTCGGTTGAATAGGACGGCCTCACCGAGTTCATCACAACAACCATATCCGGGTTTTTCCCCTGTACGCAGATGCAGACCTGATTTCGGGAAATATCTGCAGAAAACTGAAGAGCTGACTGCATATGAATCAATATATTGGCCTGTACGGAAGTCAGATGTGTCTGCTCCATAGCCAGTGAATACAGGGTATCCAATCATTTCACCTCGAAAACGAAAATGGAAGGCGGGGATCCGCATTGAGTGTAAGCGGCGCAAATTTTCCTTCCTGTGCCATGTAGTAAGCCCGGCAGCCAATCATAGCCCCGTTGTCGGTACATAAAACGGGGTCGGGACGGCACAGCCGCAGGCCCCGCTCTACGCAGGCTTCTGCCAGGGCCTTCCTGAGTCCCGTGTTGGCTGCGACACCTCCGGCAAGAGCTATGGTCTTCATGCCGGTTTTGTCCGCTGCTGCCATGGTTTTTTCTGTCAGCACATCTGTGACTGCTTTTTGAAAGGAAGCGGCCGTGTCCTCATGGGATACCGCTTCTCCTTTCATCTGCGCCGTATGAAGGTAGTTGATAACCGCAGATTTCAATCCGCTGAAGGAGAAGTCAAAATTATGTTCTCCGCCCATGGCATGGGGAAAGGCAACGGCTTCCGCATCACCTTCCTGCGCCAGTTTGTCAATATGGGGACCTCCCGGATAGGGATAGCCCATCACCCGGGCAATTTTATCAAAGGCTTCTCCTGCGGCGTCATCTCTGGTCTGCCCCAAAAGCAGAAAATGATTGTATCCGAGGACCTGCACCAGCATGGTGTGTCCTCCTGATACAACGAGTGCCAGAAAGGGCGGTTCCAGATCCGGATACTGCACAAGATTGGCAAAAATATGCCCTTCCATATGGTTTACTGCGACAAGAGGTTTTTCAAGAGCCCATGCCGCTGATTTGGCGGCCGCCACACCAACCAGAAGCGCTCCTACCAGCCCCGGCCCCTGTGTTACGGCCAGCGCATCCATATCTTTCCATGTACACCCGGCCTGATCCAGTGCCGCTTCTGCTACCGGAAGCACATCTTCTATATGGTGACGGGAGGCAATTTCCGGAACTACACCGCCGAATTTTTTGTGAATGGGCACCTGTGATGATATGACATCAGACAGGACAGTTCTCCCATTTTCTACAACTGCGCAGGATGTTTCATCACAGCTCGTTTCAAAAGCCAGTATCTTCATAGATCCCTCCTAAGTCAATGGGGCCGGCCATAATATAGCCGTCCTCCATGGGTTTTTCATAGGCATTTTTCCGGAGAGACCGCACGGTCAGACCAAAGGTGCGGTATAACTCCTGAGCGGGAAGATTGCTGACGCGCACCTCAAGGAATACCGTCCTGCATTGAAAATCCCCGGCCTCTCTGAGTCCGGCCCGTATCAGTTCTGCCCCGGCGCCCTGCCTTCTCATACCCG
>DIDD01000088.1:0-5303 GCA_002417965.1 Veillonellaceae bacterium UBA5809 | reverse complement strand
CAGCGTCATATCATGAACCAAAGTTTCTTTCAGCCACGGCATGGAAAAGCTGGCGCATTCAATACGGTAAATTGAATCAATATCAGAAACTGATGCAGCCCGTATTACAATGTCTTTTTTTGATGATTTTGTTCCCACAGCACTTCTGCCTCGCTTCGCCTGATATAATTGGGAATCAGCATTTCCGGATCTTCTGTCTTCCCCTGCTCCCATTTTTCCCAGGCCGCCATGGCTACACTTCCTGCACGGGAGCATCTCTGCGTCGGAGGCGCCAGTTTCATGCCGGCCGACAGGATTCTGTCTTTATATACATCAGCCGACTCCCCTGTAAATATGATGGGCCCTCCATGGACTGCCGCTCTTGCAATAGCTTCATCAGCACCCAGGACCTGTTCTTTTTCTTCTTCCCATATATGGTCAAAAGCTCCGTATACGGCCGTATATACCTGCCCTTTCTGCGCATCTGTCATGGGGCATATGAATGCCTGGGATCCTGCCATATTCCACGCCAGAGCCTCCAGTGTATCCACAGCAATGAGCGGAACATCCCAAATCCGTGCAATCATTTTAACTGTGGCCAGACCGATGCGCAGCCCCGTAAAAGAGCCCGGGCCGCAGGCAGCTGCCACCGCTGTAATGTCCTCCCGTTTGACGCCCGCCTCTTTCATCATGGCATCCATATGGGGCAGGAGCTGTTCCGAGTGCGTCAGTTTCCTGACTGCCGTCCATTCACTGATAAGTCTGTCTTTTTCTGACAGGGCACAGCTTAAAGAAACGGATGATGTATCAATGGCCAGAAGCATATCTGATCATCTCCTTAATGACCGTCTCCGGCGCCTGCGGGCCGTAAGATGCTGTTATTTCTCTTCCCCCGGGAATTGTTCTGAAATCCATATATACAGCTTCTTCCGGAATCAGCCGGGGAAAGCGGTTGGCCCATTCAGCCGCAACAACCCCGCCGCTGCCGTATTCATCCCATCCTATATTATATAATTCTTCCTCTTCTTCCAGTCTGTAAAAATCAAAATGCTTCAATTCCAATGATTTCCCCTCATATAAATTCATGATTGTAAAAGTAGGGCTGACCACAATATCTGTGATTCCAAGGCCTTTTGCCACCCCTTGGACAAAATGGGTTTTACCGGCGCCAAGATCGCCTGAAAGGGCAAGAAATAATCCCTCTTCTGCAGCTCTTCCGATGCGGATTCCCAATTCCTCCGTCTGCTTTTCTGTTTCCGTTATGATACGGATTGTTTTTATTTCAGCCATTCTCTCAACGCCTTTATGCAGTTCATTCCCGCTTTGACACCCTCCTGGTAAAATGCATCAATTTTGCGGACATCTGTTTCGTTTCTTTTCACCAGTACCGGACCCCGGGGCCTGATTACAAAGGCCCGTCCCGCTTTTTCCATATTTTCAATCTGTTCCACTTTTTCATTGTATAATTCCGAAGAACGGCGCAGTGTCTCTGTCAGTGCAGGATAGGCCCTGTACATATGCCGGGATATGAAATCCATAACAGCCGGAAAAGGCGGTTTTCTATAACCGTACTCTCTGGTGAGCACATAGACCGGTTTCCCGCAGGGAAAGGGAAGTTCGTCAGGAAGAGGCGCTGCCGGCACCGCTGCTCCCCCGTCCACGTAAAGATGTCCCTGAAATTCAACCGGTCTGCAGAAAACAGGAATGGAAGAGCTTGCCCTGCATGCAGTCAGGAAGTCAGAAAGGGCGCACTCGTGGTTCGCCACATAAACCGCTTTTCCGGTTTCACAGGATGTAAGGACTGCATACAGTGTTTCTCCGGCTTCATGAAATGTCTGATAGTCAAAGGGAATGAGTTTTTCTGCAATGTCTTTAAACATAAAGTCAAAATTAAAGTAGCTTCCTTCGCGGAGAAGATGCCGGAGACCCATGTACCGTTTATCCGGCGCATAATGGCGGTTGACCTCAATATTTCTTCCCGGCTGTCTGGACAGATAGCTCAGTGCATGCAGTGTCCCTGCCGATACAGCGGCAATAGGAGAAAAAAAGATGCCTGAACGGCCCCATGCATCCAATACGCCTGCCGTAAAAACACCCCGCATGGCTCCGCCTTCCAGAAGCAGTGTATGTCTCTTCATCGGATCCGGCTCTGATCACGCACCGCAGCGATTTTGGACTGTACCGCTTCAGGATCCCCCAGATAATGACGCCCGGCAACCGCCAGGCTGTCTGTCAGATCATATAAAAGCGGAACTCCCGTGGGTATATTAATGCCCGCAATTTCTTCGTCTGATATATTTTCTAAATATTTCATGAGTGCACGGATGGAGTTCCCATGGGCTGCAATCAAAACTTTCTTCCCTGATTTGATCTGCGGTGCTATAACTGTTTCAAAATAAGGGGCTACTCTGGCAACGGTATCTTTCAGGCATTCTGTCAGAGGCAGAGCCGCTTGTTCCTGCAGATGCCGGTAAGGCGGTAAGAATTTGGGATTTCTCGGATCATTCTCCGGCAGCGCCGGCGGTCTCACATCATAGCTCCGCCGCCACAGACGAACCTGTTCTTCTCCGTATTTAGCCGACGTCTCCGCTTTGTTAAGTCCCTGAAGAGCTCCGTAGTGACGTTCATTCAGGCGGTAGTCTTTAATCACCGGAATCCATGCCAGATCCATGACATCCAACACTTCATAGGCTGTATGAATCGCCCGCTTCAACACAGACGTATAGCATATATCAAAGGAGCAATGCTCTTCCAGCAGAAGCTTTCCTCCCTGCTTTGCCTCTTTTCTGCCGTTTTCGGTCAGGTCTACGTCTGTCCAGCCGCAGAAAAGATTTTTTTGATTCCATTCGCTTTCCCCATGTCTGATGACTGCCAATTGATACATCATAGTCCTCCTTTATACTGACTGCCGAAAATGATCATAACTGCCGCGGTGTATTGCTTCTTCGCCGTCCGGTCCCGACATCCATACGCCGGGCCGTCCCCGTTCTTCTACATGCCCGATGACGGATACCGGAACAGGAAGAGCCAGCGATGTCCACTTTTCAGGAGAAATGGTAAATACAAGCTGGTAGTCCTCTCCCCCGTTGAGGGCAAATATAAGGGGATCTTTTCCCAGTTCTGCAGCAAGACGCCTGACTTCTTCCGACAGCGGAACTGCTTCACGCCGAATGATCATGGCCTGTCCGCTGGCTTCTGCCAGTTCTTCCAATTCACCTGACAGACCGTCTGAGATATCATTCATGGAAGAAACTCTTGCACAGCGCAGAAGGCGTCCGGCTTCCACCTGGGGCTCCGGCCGTCTGTGAACTTCACGGATACCCGGATAGCCCTCCAGTTCTCCCATGATCGCCGCCAGTCCTGCCGCTGAATCTCCCAGTGACCCTGTTACCCCAATCCAGTCTCCCGGCTGTGCCCCGCCTCTGGCCACAGCCTGTTTTTTCGGAACAGCGCCGATGACTGTGCCTGTCAGCACCACTCCCTGCCGGGATCCGGTCATGTCTCCTCCCAGGATATTAACCCGGTAGCGGCGGCACATCATTCGTATCCCGTCATAACAGCGGTCAAGCCATTCAATGGGCAGCTTTTCCGGCAGCGCCGCAGAAATGACAAAGCCTGTGGGTTCCGCGCCCATAGCTGCCATATCACTGAAATTGGCCGTGCAGAGTTTATAGCCCACATCGGCAGCTGACAGTGTCTGTGCTGTAAAATGGATCCCCTCCACCATGGTGTCTGTTGATATAACTTCATCGGATCCTTCCGGACAGATATATACGGCTCCGTCATCTCCCGGTCCTATGCGGACAAGTTCCGGTCTGTAAATCAGGTCATGGGAAATATGACGGATACATCCGAATTCTCCCAGATCTGACAAAAGCTCCTTTTTTTCTGCCATAGTTCCCAAGCTCCCTGTGTTAACGAATTTCTTTTATTATATCATTTTGGTGAAATGATATAAAACCGCATGGTCATGAAAGAAGCACCGCCCCCAGGTTTTTCAGTTCTTTCAATGTGCTGCGGTGGTTTTCCTCCCGGACCCACCCCAGTCCATTGGTGAGTAAGGATACTTTCCGTCCGGACTTCAGTATATCCATTACGGTTTCACGCACACAGTATTCCGAAGCAATACCGCCTACCGTCACCTTCTGCGGAATTACATCACACAGCCGCCGCCCTTCTTCATTCACTGCATAAAAAGCTGAATATTCTTCAGGAGCATCGGCCTGTCCTTTAAAAAAGCGGTTTTCTCTTCCAGGCTGTTTTTCCTTTTCCTTTATGTGATAAAAAAGGGAATCCAGTTCAGCTCCTTTTGTATTTTGCAGACAGTGGACAGGCCATGAACCGCCGTTGGCACTGAATGACGCATTGGAAGTCCTGTGCCAGTCTGATGTGTACAGGGGCCTTATTTCAGGATTTTTGTCCATCCAGTCAATCAAAAACTGTACCGCTTCTTTTCCGTGCCTGCAGGCCAGTGTCCCCTCTATGAAATCATACTGGCAGTCAATAATGATAAGGTATTCCATTGTTTTCCCCTCCCAAAAAGCAATTTGATTTTTTATAATAATCAAGTATTTTACCTATTGTAACAAATTTTTTATCCACCGTGAATGGATTTTCGGATATCCTTATTGCCGCAGAGAAGAAAATCTGCTCTTCCGAAGGGCATCAAATCTTATTGAATGCTTTCTTCACAGCTTGCACAGCACGCTTTTTATCTGTATACTGAATAAGAAATCTTTTCGAAGGGGATGGATCATTTGGATTTTTTGTCCGCATTGGTTGCTTATTTAAATATCGGCTTTTTTTGTTCGCTTGTCGCCCGTTTTTCAGGGGCCAACGCGTCCATGCTGATTTTCTGCTCCCTCCTGTATATGGGCGGAAGGCCGCTGGAGACAGTAGGCATTATGATCACGTATCTGGCATTTATGAATCTCACGTCTTATACCCAGAAACAACGTCTGAATTTCCGCAATATGTATTTTTTCGGCGGACGCAGAATTCTTATTCCATTGGTTATCATCCTTTTATGTCTTTCTATTTATCCATTTCTGTCTGTGGCTATTTTTCTGGGTGTTTTTCTGCTTGAAGTCTTGGCAAAACTTTATTTCCAGCTTCCCCAGGAGCACCGTCTTCCCGTAAAAATTCTGGCCTCTTATGCCGGAGCGGCCTCTGTGGTTTCTGTAGCTGCCCTGCTTGCAGTTCCTTTCATGCCTTCCCGCGTATATTATCTGATCGGGGGAACTGTCATACTGGCGCTCTGTGCCTTCTTCCGGTGGGCCGGCAATGACCGCACACGCTGCGCTGCCCTGTGGGATAAGCTGATC
>DIDD01000098.1 GCA_002417965.1 Veillonellaceae bacterium UBA5809 | reverse complement strand
ATAAAGAAAAATAGGGAAAAGTGCGTCTCATGTACCATGAGATTCAGCAGAAATTTACACAAAGAGAGCTCTTTTTATGAAAACTGCGCAATAAATTTTGGATCTTGGCACGCAGCTTTTTAACCATTCTATGGGAAATTATGCATTTGATGGAATATATTCTGTATCGGTTGATGAAGAATGTCAGTCAATCCACACGTTAGTTAACATTGGACTTAATAGAAAATCCAAGAGAGCAGAGAGATGAAATCATGCATGAATTTGGCAAATCCTATGGGCCGGCAACGGACTCAGAAAAAACAGAGAACTTCATTCATGCGCACTCCCGGTATCATCTTCCAAATAAGATGATACCCGCTGAAACAGGGACCGACATGAATCTATTACATAAAAAAAGAAAAGGATAATCATTTTTAGGTAAAAAAAGATGCCGGCAGAAACAAGGAACGTAAACATGTCCTGTTTCTACAGGCAGATGCATGGAAATCATTTTTTTTCAAAATGCTCAGACGGAGCTATTTACTTTGGGAGTTCATCTTTTTGGTAATACTTCTGCATATGGCGGTATGTATTATGCAGAGCCTCTTCCTGAGGGATACGGATCTTTCCGGGCACCTTTTCTTCAAAAGCTTCCCAGAACGGCTCGGATGCTTTCATTAATACACGGGCAATCCGGTCTTTTTTCTCACCGGGCAGATTGTAAATCAAAGACCATATAGGACGGTTGTCCAAATTGGCATACATCCGGAATGTATAGCGGTAGGCTACAGTCTTAACCAGCTGCACCTGGAAAGGATGCACGCCGTTGATCGCTTTGTAAGGAACGGAAACGACTCTATGGCGGAAGGGATTTTTATTGGTCAGCACAATTTCTTTATCTTTTAATTCATAGCAGGAACGCCCCAAGATGATGGAAAGCATAAAGCACCATACAATAAGCTGGGTCAGTATATCCATCCACGGAATTGATTTTTCCGAAACAATGAAAAAAATTGTTTTTGCCGCATAAAAAATCATGCCTAAAAAGACAACGGAGAGGCCGTATAAGTAGGGTCTGTATACCTGAGAATGTTCAACAAATGATTTCATGCAGATCTCCTTTACTTGTTTCTTTGTAAAGCTTGTTCATATTATAACATAAAAAAGACAGAAAAGAACACAGAATAGCCCTGATGATAAGGATATTCCGTGTTCCTTTTTCTGTCTCTTCAGCGGGAGGGATGTTCCTGGTCCCAGGGAATATATCTTTTTTCCAGCCAGTTCAGTACAGCCTGGAAAACAAGACCCATCAGGGCGAGAAGCACGACACAGGCCATCAGCCGGTCGGTGAGCATGAGGTCGCCGTAATGGAGAACGAGCGCACCGATGCCTTTCCCGGCAGCCAGCATCTCGGCAGCGACCAAAAGGATCAGTGATATACCGGCTCCCAGTCTCAGGCCTGTAAAAATAGAAGGCATGGCGGCAGGAAGAACCACACGGCGTATATATTGGCGGTCGGTCAGCTGGCAGATGACAGATACTTTGGTATAAATCACCGGCATTCTTGTAACACCGCTGTAGGTATTGATCAAAACGGGGAAAAACACACCCATGGCAATCAAAATTAATTTTGGCGTTTCTCCGATTCCAAACCAGAGAATAAAGAGGGGAAGCAGGGCCAGTTTGGGGACAGGATAGAGAAAATGAACCAGCGGCATACCGACGGCACGGGCCTGGCGGCTGATTCCGAAAAGCATTCCAAGAGCAACGCCCAGCAGGGATCCAATAGCATATCCGCCGAGAATGCGGCCTACACTGTTAATAAATGCACCGTACAGCTCTCCGTCTGCGGCCATCAGAAGAAAAGCGGCTCCGATTGAAGACGGTGAGGGGAGATAGAGAGAAGAAACAAGACCTGTGCGGGAACACAGCTCCCAGAGGAGTAAAAGGGCAAGAAAAACAACCGGTGCGGTCCATGGAGACGGAGCGGAGGGATATAGCGTAATTTTTTTCATTGGGAGTCTCCCTTCATGGCTGCCGCAGCTTCGATTTTTAGAAGCTTCCATATTTTTTCCTTCAGACCGGCAGAGGCGCTGGCCCAGTCAGCAAGCATCCGGTCACGGCGGGGGGCATCGACAGTCAGATCTCCGATAATACGGCCGGGGCGCCTTGACATGACAATAATCCGGTCAGCCAGGTAGACAGCTTCTTCTATATTGTGGGTGATATATAATGTTGTTGCATGAACTGATTCCCACAAATTGAGAAGCTCCTCTGACAGCAGTTTCCTGGTCTGGGCATCCAGTGCGGAGAAGGGTTCATCCATGAGAAGAAGATCCGGCTCCATAGCCAATGCCCGGGCAATTCCGGCACGCTGCTGCATGCCGCCTGAAAGCTGATAAGGCCATGCGGATGAAAAATCTGACAATCCCATGATGTTCAGCCAACGGAGTGTCCTTTCCTGTCTTTCTTTTTCAGGAAGGAAATGAATGCCGAGCGCGATGTTTTCTCTGATAGTCATCCAGGGGAGAAGACCTATCTGCTGGAAAACCATGCCGATGAGGGGCGGTGTGGCATCCGGGAGGAAGCGGACTGTCCCCTGGTCAGGAGGAAGCAGACCGCCCGTAATATTTAAAAGTGTTGTTTTCCCGCATCCGGAGGGCCCGATCACCGCGGTGAAAGAACCGTCTTCCAACGTAAGGGAAACCGGACCTAGTGCGGGTACAGTCTGTTTTTTCCGGAGATAATATTTTTCAACCTGATCCCAAATAACTTTCATAATAGATCCCTTTCCGCTTCCTGCCAATATGACATATTTACAATTTGAGGAATATTATCGGTCACCAGATGTTCCTTTTGATACCATTGGATTTGCGAGGGAATATCTTCTTCCATCAGCCGGCCGTCACGGTCGATCCACGGGAGTCCGTTCATGATATCTGCCGGCGGGGCTTTGGTATAACGGGCAATAATGGCAATACCTTCCAGATAATCCGGTGATTTCCGGTCTGCAGCGGTCAGTACATGATCATAATACCAACGGCAGGAACGGATATAGGCTTTCATGAAACGTACGGCCCGGTCATGATCCTGGGCAAAGGCAGGAGAATAAAAAACGGCAGAGGTCTGATAGGGAAGAGAATCTCCCACACTGGCAATAATGCGGGCCCAGCCGGCCCGCTGGGCTTTTGTGCCATTGGGTTCATTCACAACAGCTGAATCCGCTTTCCCGGTTTTCACAGCGGCCATAACAGAACCAAGGCTACGCAGCGGCAGGAAGCGGATGTCTTCGGGAGTCATGCCTTCCCGGTTCATCATGCGCCCCATCATGTACTCAAAAGAAGATCCTGCTGTAGTCATGGCAAAGGACCGGCCTTTCAGGTCAGACAGACGGTAAAAAGGAGAATCCGAACGGACAATCAGGACAGAAGAAGAATACCCGGGAACCTCCCGGCCTTTGTCGGCAGTAATGATTACAGGACGTCCTGCAGCGGCCATGTTGTATAGACTGGCGGTAAGCCCTGTGGCGCCGACATCAATCGTATTGGAGGCAGCGGCTACTGTGATAGGCTGTGCGGCTCCAAACCATACAGGCTCCACATCCAGGCCTTCTTCCTTGAAAAATCCCTTTTCGAGACCGATAAAAAGAGGCGCCGATGAAGTGAGAGGGAGCAGTCCTACAGATAGTGTTTCTTTTGGCTCTTTCTGTGTTGTTCCGCACCCTGCTGTGAGAAGCAGCAGAACAGCACAGAGGAGAAAAATTATTTTCTTCATTTATTATACACTCCCGTTTTTCAGCATTATATCATATTCTGCCGTGAGATAAAAACAAACAGTTTTTATCAGAGATTTTTTAAGGAGATTCAACTGTCTGAAGGCGGTTTACGGCTTTCATTCATTTTGTGCTTGTTATTGCCGGTACCAGAATGGAAAAGGGCAGACACATATGGTAATATTAAAATAAAGAAGTAAAATCGAGGGAGGTGTAGCTCAGATGGATCTGGAAACAGTGAGGAAAATCAACGGCATGGCCGGACGGCACAGACCCTTCGATTGGTTTATGACAGGAGTGGCCCAATACGGACACTGGGTTTTTGTGCTTTATGGCATATGGATGTGGTTCGGTCAGGGTTCCGCATCACAGATTTCGCGGAGAAGGCAGAGCGCATCCCGTGCATTGGCAGGGGTCATTCTCTGTTCAACATTGTCATGGATGATTGGTCTGGTATGGAAACGGAAAAGGCCTTTTGTCAGAGACTGGCGTATTTGGAATTTTACGGGACACCGTGCCAATGCTTCGTTTCCCAGCAATCATACGGCCAATGGAATGGTTGTGGCATGGCAGCTCTGGCATGATCATATGCCGGGTGCATGGCTGATGGCTCTGTGGAGCGGAATGCTTGCTTTTTCCCGTGTTTTTGCCGGAATACACTTCCCCTCGGATATTCTGGGAGGGGCTGTTCTGGCAGGTGCTGTGCACGGAGCTGTGAATCATTTTCCGTGGCTCCGCCGGATCATAGACATATCGGCTTCCGCGGTTTCAACGCTGATGTCGTCAGCGGGACGCCGTCGTTTTTAGAGAGGCGCAGCCTTATGGACGGGACAGAAAAAACAGGTAAAAAACTGTCACTTGTTTATATACTTCTTATATTGAAAAAATATTCTGATCTCCAGCATGCTCTGTCACAACAGGATATTCTTCAATACCTGGAGAAGGACTATGGTATGGTGATTGCCAGAAAATCCGTCAAACGGAATCTGGAAGCTCTCCGCACAGCAGGTCTTCCTGTGCGCTGCCGGGAAGTACGCCGGTCACGCAGTGAAAAAGAAGAAATGATTAGTCTGGACTGGTATTATGAACATCTGTTGGAGGAAAATGAGTTGTCGGCACTGCTGGACGGCCTTTATTTTTCGCACGGGAACTATGGATTTATTAAGGCCACGGCGGGAAAAATACGGCGTGAAGCCAGTCCGTTTGCGGATGGAGACAGGGATTTCATGCGCAATATTCCGGCAGAGAACAAAAAAAGCGATGATGGGGAAACTGGGAAAACGCTTCGGATCATTGCTGATGCGGTCCGGCAAAAGCATAAAATATCTTTTTTTTATGATCATTATGAAGCGGATGGCAAAAAGCATCATAATCAATATCCTGCCGGAGTGGATCAAAAATATGAGGTCAGTCCCTACTGGGTTTTAACGGCGGACGGCCATTATTATCTCTGTGCCTGTCCCTCTCAGGGAGAAGAAGCTGTATTGTATCATGTGGAGCGGATATCGGAAGCAGAGGTGCTCACAGATATTCCGGTCAGGCCGTCAAGGAGTGTCCGGGGGATAGAAAAGGGAGTTTTACTGCCCAAGTCACTGGGCATGTTTCCCTACGTGACTGGTATAGAGAGTGAATTATGTACTTTTCGGGCAGATCACCGGATCATTACACAGGTGATAGAAGACTTTGGGAAATCAGCACATTTTCTGTCAGCCGATGCCCTCCATGCAGAGGTTCAAACGGAGGCTGACCCCCATGCATTGGCCTTATGGGCAGCTCAGCATGCTCCTTATGTGAGAATTACAGGACCTCCGTCATTAGTAAAAGTAATGAAGAAAACGGCAGCTGCATTTTATGAACTGTATCATGGAGACTGATGGTGAATGTCATGGATATTCTGTTATGGGTTTTAGCTTTCTTCGCCGGGCTGATTGTGGCGGCGGCAGCCATACCGGTGCGTTATGTGCTGTCACTCGGCAGCAGGGGAGTATCGGCAGAAATCAGACTGTTGGCAGGTTTATGGAAGAAAAAATGGGTATATTCTTTTTCTTCCGGACAGGAAGGCTGCGGAGAAGATAAAAAAGACAGCATGCCCGATGAAAACGGATCTGCCTGTATGAGATCCGGACAGCCGGAGGATTTTGGTTTTTGTGATATAGATACGCTGGAGCCCCATGAGTCACCGGGGAAGTCATCTTTTACGGAAATACGGGAAAATACAAAAGCAGATTCAGACAGCGGGCCCGGGAGACCGGCGGATGAACCATCCTGGAGTGATGTGGCAAGGAAGGCTGTAGATAATGGGGCCGCCCGTCGTTTATGGCGGGGAGCCGGGAAATTATGGCATCATACCAGACCAAGAGAGGCTGAAGTTTCCGGTGAGGCAGGGCTGGGGGATCCCATGTATACGGGCATTCTTCAGGGATGGGCAGAAACCGCCTTCCCGCCTCTGCAAAACCTGCGGTGGAATTATTTTGAAAGCTGTTTCCGGGCAGAACTTACTGTCCGGGGACGTATTATTCCGCTGTATGCAGCTATTGTTGCAGCGCATGTAGCACTGTCTCCGCCGGTGAGAGAACTCTGGACATATAAAAAACATGGTGAAGGGGGAAAATGAGATGAATGAAACAGAGAAAAACGGAATCCTGGAGGATTTTAAGAAAATGATCACCACAGAATCTGTTGTGGGGGAACCTATTTATATTGGAGATGCGACGGTTGTTCCTTTTGTGGATATCAGTTTCGGATTCGGCAGCGGATCGGCGGGAAGTGACGGCAAGACCAATGGAGGGGCCGGCGGAGCCCGGGTAACGCCGACAGCTGTATTAATCCTCAAAGGAGAAAGAGTGGAACTATTTTCCATCCGTCACGCAGGACCTGCAGGAACAGCCGATAAACTGCTGAATTTAATTCCTGAAGTGATTTCAAGCATCCGAAAGAAAAAATGCCGCTGCCATGACGAAGACCCTTCTTCCTGCAGTCATGGAAAACCAGAACTCCCTGAGGAGGAACCGGTTCAGCCTAAATAAAAATATTCAGGCACAAAAGAGCGAATTTATCCCGCCTTGAGGGTAAATAATTTTGAAATTCAAAGTTTCCGGGGTGTCGGAGGATTGACAGGACAGAATTGGAAGATTAGAATTAAGATAGCATAAAATGTATATGCAATGGATCATGAAAAGCATGAGGAGGAATTGTATATGAAAATGAAACACGCAGCAGTTGCAGCAGCCGCAGCCGGCATGTTGGCTTTTGGATCGGTATTCGGAGTTTCTGCAGCAGGCATTGGTTATGTAAATATGAATGAAGTAATGCAGTCTCATCCCAAAATGGAAAAAGCCCAGCTGGATATGAAGGCTGCTGTGCAGAAAGCACAGGATGACTTTAACAAACAGTCACAGGGCAAGAGTGATCAGGACAAACAGCAGCTGGCGCAGGATTTTCAGAAACAGCTGTCAGATAAAGAACGTACTACCATGCAGCCGATTATTAAAGATGTCATGGGAGCCATTGAAAATGTCCGCAAGGCTAAGAGCCTCGATGTGATTCTGGACCAGGGGGCTGTGATCTCCGGCGGAGTCGATGTCACAAATGATGTGGAAACGAATCTGAAGAAATAAGGTCCATTTCAAAAACCGCTCTTCTTTACGGGAGAGCGGTTTTTGGTTATAAGGAATCCCGGGACAGCAGGAGATGAGGGCGAACAGATGCGGGGAAAAGATATTCTGAGAGGCGGTTACTGATTCAGACAGGGAGCACAAGCGATTATGCGTGATACATCACTGGTTTATCCTATCCGTTCAGATGGGAAAATTTTGCTGGGTATGAAAAAAAGAGGAATGGGAAAAGGAAAATGGAATGGATTCGGCGGTAAAATAGAGGGACAGGAAAGCATGGAGGAATGTGCTGTGCGAGAGCTGTATGAGGAATCCGGGCTGGAGGGCAGACCCTGTGATCTGATATACAAAGCCCGTCTGTTCTTTGAAAAGCCTGATGAACCTTCATGGAATCACTGGGGATTCGTTTATTTTCTGCATGTATGGAAGGGGAATGAAACATCTTCTGAAGAAATGAGTCCCCGGTGGTTTGCCGTGGATGCACTTCCTTACGCAAAAATGTGGAAGGCAGATAAAGTATGGCTTCCAGCTGTTCTTGCAGGTGCTTTTGTCCATGGGAGAATTACTTTTGGAAGTGACGGAGACACCGTTACAGGGCTCACGCTGGAGGAAGATAAATGAAGGCAGGACAGATATGGACGGAAGAACTTCTTCGCTGGTTTGACCATTCCAAAAGAGAGTTTCCCTGGCGTGAAGACAATCCCCGGGATCCTTACCGGGTATGGATTTCAGAAACCATGCTCCAGCAGACACGTACGGAAACAGTAAGGCCGTATTATATTTCATGGATGGAGAAGTATCCTCATGTCGCAGATTTGGCAGAAGCTGAAGAAAGTGAAGTGCTCCATTCATGGCAGGGACTCGGTTATTACAGCCGGGCCCGCCATATTCATCAGGCCGCCCGGGAAATTATGGAGAATTATGGAGGAGAAATACCCCATGATAAAATTTCTCTTCAAAAACTGCCGGGAATAGGTGAATATACATCAGGAGCCATCCTGTCCATTGCTTATGGAGAAAAACAGCCGGCCGTCGACGGCAATGTGCTTCGTGTATATGCCCGGCTCTATGCGGTGGATGAGGATATCCTGCAGGCGGAGGGAAAGAAAAAAATTCGAAATCTGGCCGAGGCTACCATCCCTTCTGACAGGCCGGGAGACTTTAATGAGGCGCTGATGGACCTGGGAGCGGATATCTGCATTCCCCGCTGCCCCCGCTGCAGCCTTTGCCCCATACGGTTCTTCTGCCAAGCTCTGGCACAGGGGCGGACAGAGATACTTCCCGTCAGATCACAAAAGAAAAAACCACCGTTGTTCTATGCGGCGTGCGGGATTATAAGAAAAGGAAATTCTTTTCTTATGCATCTGCGCCCTGAAAAAGGAATGTTGGCATCCATGTGGGAATTTCCCATGGTTCTGACAGAAAAAAAGAAAGAAAGCATCCCTGCCCTGGAGTATCTTACAGGAGGTGATGCCGGTCAAAGTGTGTGGAGGCACAAACATATTTTCACACACCGTATCTGGGATATGACAGCCTATATGGTCAGCCGTGGGGAGTCGGTTCCCGAAGGATCCGACTGGTGCTGGCAGTCTCCTGAAAAATGGGAAAAAATACCTTTGGCCGGCCCTCATGCCCGTCTGGCGGCATTCATCAAGTCGGCATTATTTTAGGAGGTGTTTTATGCCAAATCAGCCTTTAGTGCCTTTTCCCGTAATAGGTATTATTGTCATGGCCCTGGCGGGATTTTTAAACGGATGTCTGGCAGGACGGATTTTCAGATGCCGGAAATTTTGGGCAGCTGGTGCTGTATGGGGGGGCATCAGTGCTCTTTCAGCGGCGTTGTACGGATGGTATGCCCTGGCTTATGTCAATTATGGAGAATGGCTGCTGTTTATGGTGTATCTGGCTTGTGCATGGATGATTCTAACACTGATTCTTCCTGTACCGCTGATTCTGATGTGGCTTATTTCTCTTGCGGGGAAAGGGCATATTTGGATCTGCGGTGCGGTGATCTTTTGCGGCGCAGCGGCTTTTTTCACCGGTATTTACGGGACGGTGCATGGGGACCGTACGGAGTCTATAGAACAGGTGGAATTATCTGTTGAAAATCTTCCTCCTGCATTTGACGGCTTCCGGATCGCTCTTCTTACAGATACCCATATCGGGCCCTATTATCATTATGCGGACCTGGACGCCGACCTGTACCAGGCCTATGCCGACAAGGCTGACATGGTGGCCATTGGGGGCGATCTCATTGATGATATCAGAATGATGCCCGATACGGCCCGTGTGCTGACTGCAAGAAGCGGCCTTTTCCCGTATGGGATTTATTATGTATGGGGGAATCATGAATATTACCGGAACAAAGCGTATATTGGAAGCGAATTGGAAAAAACACCGGTTCATATGCTTGTGAACAGCCATAAGAGTATTTCCCGCAGCGGAGAAAAACTATATATAGCGGGAGCTGACTATCCTTGGGGACCCAAGAACCAGATCCATGATGAAGAAGAAAAAATGGCAGATCAGGCTTTTTCCGGAATTCCTTCGGGGTCAGCGGTTGTCTTTATGGCCCATCATTCTGATTTTATTACGGAGGGCATGGAAAGGCAGGCTTTCCTGACACTGACAGGCCATACACACGGAGGACAGACCGGAATCAACGGACGGGCCCTGTTTCCTATTTATGAATATATGCGGGGGCTTTATGGAGGAAATGGGATTTATGGATATGTGAGCCGGGGTACCGGTCATTGGTTCCCCTTCCGTTTGGGCTGCAGCCGGGAAATGACGATTTTTACACTTCATTCCATGCAGCGGGTTTCCTGATCAATATAAACCGATATTAAAAACAGACAATAAAAAACACAGATAGGGAATGATATGTACCCAGAATCCTGGACACATGTTATGACTTAAGCCGAACAGATGGATGTCATCCTGAACTTTACAGGGGGCATCCATTTTGCTTCGCTCTGGATCCTGCGATTGTTGTAATAATCAATATACTCGTCTATAGCTGCAGAAAATTCTTCAAAAGACGAAAAATCTTTTTCATGCCCATAATACATCTCATTTTTCATTCGGCCAAAAAATGTTTCCATAATGCAGTTATCATAGCAGTTTCCTTTTCGCGACATCGACTGTATTATGCCTTGTTCAGATAACACAGTGCGATATGTCATATGCTGATACTGCCATCCTTGATCTGAATGAAAGATCAATCCTTTTACATCCGGGAATTTTTTGAATGCTTGATTCAGCATCCGTTTGATCTGTTCCATATTAGGACTTAATGCCAAATCATAAGAAATGATCTCATTACTGTTCATATCCAGGATTGGTGAAAGATAGCACTTTCCCCAGGGAAAATTAAACTGCGATACATCTGTCGTCCATTTCTGCAATGGAGCGGTTGTACTGAAATTTCTGTTTATGATGTTCTCAGCAACTTGTCCGACTTTCCCTTTATAGGAATAATATTTTTCTTTCGGTTTTTTCCCATGCAGTCCTTTTGCGTGCATGATCCGTTGGATGCGCTTATGATTTACCTTTTGCCCTTGATTGCGCAGTTCCTGGTATACTTGACGGACACCATAACGCTGCTTATTGTCAGTAAATATCTCTATGATTTTTTCTGTAAGATCTGCATTTCGATCCTCTATTGCATCTATCTTTTTAAGTTCGAAGTAATAGGTGGATCTTGCCATTTCCATTACTTTTAAGAGATATTTCAGTTGATGTCCTTTTTCTTTGAGTTCTTTGATGATTGCTGCTTTCCCGCCTTGAGATGCGCAGCTTCCTTTTCTTCTCTCAAAGCGATCTCTTTTTTTATTACATTGTTCTCAGCCTTGATGTAAGCATTCTCGGCTCTTAAGCGAATCAGTTCCTCGTACTCGGATTCTTCCAGCTTTTTGGGATTATTAATATTCAGCTTTTTCTTCATATCTAAACCTTTTGGTCTGCGTCCTTTCTTCATACTAACAAGTCCATTATATCCGAAAGCCTTATATTTTTGTACCCATTGATAAAGCTGTCCAGAACTGATACCGGCGTCCACAGCTGCCGAAAGATTGGATTCTCCGGCAATCACCCT
>DIDD01000137.1 GCA_002417965.1 Veillonellaceae bacterium UBA5809 | reverse complement strand
CATATCTTTGACAAACCAACAAAAATTATTTTTCAGGGTCGTTCACATCCTGCATTTCCGTCAAAAATGACCAATATTTTTCAGGCATAAATGAACGGCGGAGCTGCGGATTAAACCTTTCTTTTATGGCGGTGCTTTTATAATACGCTGTCCACCATCGGCGCACTGTCTGCTCATCCCCTCCAAGAGGGGGATTGGCTGCGGATTCCTGAATATGTACCAGCTCTGCTGTTTTTCCATCATAATAAACCGCTATGTGGCGCCCCACATCATGGATCATCCATTTCTGCACCGGCATTCTTTTTTTGAAATGACCTGCTGTTAAAGGAATAATACAGGTATCGGGACGTATGGGTGCATAAAGGGTTCCGTCCTCCAGTTCACTGAAGCGGATCAGTCCCAGCATACGGTGTCTCTCCCGCTCTGTCTTTCTGGCCCATCCGGCCACTGTCCACATCCATGATTCTCTCATAAACCCTGATGAATTAGTTTTTCTCTGAAAACCATACCTCATATAGCGGAATAAAAGCCTCTCTTTTTTCGCTTCATCCGATAAAAATGCATGATACAAAATAGCAGACGCCCTGGATCCTGCTCTGTCCATAAATCCTTTCAGCACTCTCTCCGCCGCTCCCCAGTCAGAAGGAACAAAACAATAATTTCCAAACAATCCTTCTCCCATACGGACTTCTTCAATATCTTCCGCCTGCCCGGCACCGTCATGATAAATTTGAAAAATCACACTGAGGAATCCTTCAAAAGAACCATCATACTGATAATTCATGACTGCCCTCCAAAGAGACTCATCTGATAGATGTCCCGGCTGTATGCCCCGTCTGTCAGCAGAACTTTCAGTTTATCGGGATTGTCCTGAAAGGCCCCTTCATAAATCCCCCCGCAGGTAATAAAATAACGGGCCCGCTTCCATACAACCCCAAGTTTTTTCAATTCATCCGGCTGCAGCATACCTCCCCGCCGGGCAGCAGCAATCCTCCGTGCAGAAACAACGCCTATTCCCGGAACACGGAGAAGCATTTTATAAGGAACGCTGTTGACTTCAACAGGGAAATATTCCATATGCCGCAGAGCCCAGCATATTTTGGGATCTAATGACGGATCAAAATTAGGGCAGTCTGCAGAAAGTATTTCATCGGCGGTGAAATGATAATACCTCAGCAGCCAGTCTGCCTGATACAGCCGGTTCTCCCTCATCAGAGGAGGCTGGCGGAGGACAGGCAGATTCTTCCCCTTCATGACAGGAACATAAGCCGAATAATAAACCCGTTTCAAATGAACCCGCTGATAAAGAGCCTCACTGAGTTTTAGTATTTGCCGGTCGCTTTCCTGGCTGGCTCCTACGATCATCTGCGTTGTCTGCCCGGCAGGGACAAAAGACTGACCGTAACGGCACAACTTTCTCTCATGCCTGATTTCCTCCAGTCTGCCCGCAATATGCTTCATGGGAGATAAAATTGAATTCCTGTTTTTCTGGGGTGCCAAAAGACGGAGCGACGTTTCTGACGGAAGCTCCATATTGACACTCATACGGTCAACATACTGCCCCATCCTGTCAATGAGAGAAGAAGCACATCCGGGAATAGCCTTCATATGAATATATCCGTTGAAACGCATTTCCGTTCTCAGGATACGAGCCGTTTCAATCATCAGTTCCATCGTATCATCAGGACTCCTGAAAATGCCGGAGCTTAAAAAAAGGCCTTCAATATAATTACGGCGGTAAAATTCCATGGTCACATGAACAATTTCCCGGGGAGACAAAAAAGCACGGACAGTTTCATGGCTGCGTCTGTTCACGCAGTATTCACAGTCATACTGGCATTGATTCGTCATAAGGATCTTTAATAGAGATATGCACCTTCCATCAGACGACCAACTGTGGCAAATTCCGCTGTAAGCGGCATTTCCCAGCCCTGCCGGATGATTCTGCCGCCGTGACCCGCTGGAAGAACAAGATACATCATATTTCGCTGCATCTGCCAAGACTGCCAGTTTTTCAATGATATCCATAAATACGCCCCCGAACAAATTTTCTATATTATATCACACAGAGAAAATTTGTTCGATTCAGAGATCGCTGTTTCTATTCAGAATTGTCCTTTCTCCTGCAGATTCCGCAGTGCCCTGTAATCCACCTTGCCTGTAGATGTACGGGGAAGTGATGACAGAAAGAAAAACCGCACCGGCATTTCCCATAGATGGAGCCTGGTTTCCAAAAACCGCTGTATTTCCGTTTTTGAGCCCGCTTCCCCCTCGATGAATGCTTCCAGCCGTGTTTCTCCGTTGTCGCTCTGAAATGGCATGATTTCAACATCTCTGCAGCATGGATGCTGCCCCATGATCCCCAGTATTTTACTTTTGCTTACCTGATTCCCTTTAATATTATAAATATCCTGTTTTCTCCCCTGAAAAATAAGAAACCCACGGGAATCAAAATACCCCATATCACCGCTGGTCCAGAATTGACCGGCGGGCAGAACCGTGTAGGGACTTTTTACAAATATTTCCTCCTGTTTCACAACAGCCTGAATACCGGGAAAAATCCGTCCCACTGAATGCGGCTGCATCAGAATTTCCCGTCCGCTTATCCATGACACGTAATTCAATTCTGTGGATCCATAATAAAGAATCACTTCACTATTGGGGAATAGTCTGTACAGACTGTGCACCAATTGATCATTCATGGACTGGGATCCGCTCAGGATCATGACCACCGACAGCACTGCCGACGGAAGCCGTTTGACCAGAATCCTCAGTTTCGAAGGGATCAGATAAATGTGGGATATCCCATTTTCTCTTATAATCTGTTCCCACAAAGAAGGCTTCAGGAAAGACGTTCCTTTCACATTACCTCCGGCGCAGAGAACATCCAGTGCTATATTTAAATTACCTGTAAAACCAAAAGACCCCTGAATAAAAATTCGGCTTTCCGGCGTAATGCCGAACACCCTGTCTTGAATAGGGAAAAAGCCGGCCCAACTTTCCGCTGTCCGGAATAATAATTTAGGCACCGACGTGGATCCCGAGGTCATGACACCCATACAGGCTGCCATCGGGAATTCCCCTTCTTCTTTTCCGACATCTTGCAGAAGGAAATATCCCTCTTCAAGAGAAGTCTCTTTTCTCCTGTCAAAAATTTTTTCCTGTCCTTCTGCGATAACTGTATTAATTTGATAACGGGCAAGAAACTCTCTTAATTCCTGCTTATGAAGATATTCATGAATCAAGACAGGAATGTGCCCCGCTTTTTGAACTGCCAGAAAGAACAATATCTGTTTGACTGGATCTTTGACCTGAATTGCCACAACAGTCCGTCTGATTTCTGCCTTGCTGATACCGTCCGCCTGACTTTTCACATAAGCCTGTGCTTCCCCGTATGTGCAGCTGTATCCATCCCATGATAAAAACGGGCTGTCTCCCCGCCTATCTTTCTGGTTTTCCAGAATATCTGCAAAATTAATTATCCCATTCGTCTGATCATTATACATTGTCCCATTCCTCCCGCCGCACCGGCAGCAGCCAGTCCCAAATGTCCGCCCGTTATCTGCAGCACTCTTATTAAATGAATTAGAATGACAGCACCGGAAGCACCGTAAGGATGCCCATAAGCCAAGGCGCCTCCAAACTGGTTCAGCCGCTCAGACACCTCAGGATGGTTCTTCTTGAACAAAACATCAATGATACTGAAAGCTTCATTATATTCAAAGGCATCAATTTGCTGATAACCCTTGGATCTGCGCGACAGTAAATCAGCGGCTGCAGCATCTGCCGCTGCCGGCGGAAGCTGCGGATCCGCCCCTGTCATACGGGCGTCAATTATTTCTGCAGCAGCCGTCCTTCCATGAGCTTTCATCCATTTTTCCGAACAAAGCAGCAGAAAGGCGGCCCCGTCATTAATGGTGCAGGAATTGGCCGCCGTAATGATCCCTCCTTTCAGACCGGAGACAACGGGAGCCCGTTTCATCAGCGCTTCAGACATCCCGCTGCGTATGCCTTCATCTCTCCGGCTTCCGAAAAGAGACTGAATATCTCCATTAAATATCCCCTGTTCCTGGGCTTTCCATGC
>DIDD01000086.1 GCA_002417965.1 Veillonellaceae bacterium UBA5809 | reverse complement strand
AAGGTGCTAAAATAGTAATTTTTAACATTTATGCTGCCGTTTCTCTTTCACAGGAAGAAACTGCTTCAGCAGATCAGGAGGCGGATCTGTCTTCCAAATCCATTCCGGAGCTGCTTCAGAAGCTTTCTCTTTAGCTGCCTTTAAATCGTAATACACCTGCCATTTTGCCTCTACCAGATCATGTCCGGTCTGCCTCAGCAGATAAGCAGGGTGAAAAGTAGGCATGACAGGAATCCCGTTCCAATTCAGCCAATGGCCCCGGCTGCGGACAATTCCGGTCTGCCCGCCGTAAAAATAACAAAGAGACACCTTGCCCAGAGCCACGATCACCCTGGGTCCGCACAGCCGGATTTCCTCATGCAGCCACCGGTCCGCACAGGCGGCCCCTTCTGCCAGCGTGGGCGTCCGGTTTCCCCGGGGACGGCACTTGACAATATTCGTCACATACACGCGGTCTCTCGTTATACCTACAGATGCCAGTGCTTTATCCAAAAGCTGTCCTGAAGGGCCTACCAAAGGAGCCCCATATTCATCCTCGACCCCTCCGGGCCCTTCCCCCACAATCATGAGAGGGGCATGAACATCCCCGGTAGAAAGAACAGGCCCGGCATTGCCTTCCTCCCTCAGATGGCACGCCCGGCACTGCCTGGCTGCTGTTTCCCAGGCTGTGCGGTCCTGGAAATGTGCTTCCTTTTCCCACAGACTCACATCGACTCAACTCCTTTAGGCGGATCTTCGCGGTTCGACAGATCATAAAAGAGAGTAAACTGTCCGGCAAAGAAGAGATTAACCACTCCTATAGGACCATTTCTGTTTTTAGCCAGAATGACCTCCGTCAGATTTTTCTGAGATTCATCCATTTCCTCTTCCCGTTTATAATAAGCCTCACGGTAAAGGAATCCCACCATATCCGCATCCTGCTCCAGAGAACCGGATTCACGCAGATCCGACAGAAGAGGTCTGTGATCCTGCCGGGCCTCCACGCTGCGGGACAGCTGGGACAGAGAAATTACCGGCACATTCAACTCACGGGCCAGTCCCTTGAGGGAACGGGAAATTTCAGAAATTTCCTGCTGCCGGTTGTCACTGTTCCGGCTGCCCCGGCTCTGCATCAGCTGGAGATAATCAATCATGATAATATCCAGTCCCTTTTCAGCTTTTAGCCGGCGTGCCTTTGAACGGATTTCCCCCACAGAAATCCCCGGCGTATCATCAATATATAAAGGCGCATCCAGAAGAACACTGGCCGCATTGGTAAGACTCTCCCACTCCTTCTGCGTAGTCAGCTTCCCCGTCCGCAGCTTCTGGCTGTCAATGAGCGCTGTCGAGCAGAGAAGACGCTGCACCAGCTGTTCTCTGGACATTTCCAGAGAAAAAAATGCAACTGATTTATGAAGTCCCAGGCTGACATTCTTGGCAATATTCAGAACAAAGGCAGTTTTCCCCATAGAAGGACGGGCTGCCATAATAATAAAATCGCCTTTCTGAAATCCGCTGGTCAGACTGTCGAGATCCTGAAATCCTGACGGCAGACCTGTAATCCCGCTGTTATTCCTATATTTTTCGCTGATAGAAGTCAGTTCTGACTGAATGGCCTCTCCGATGGGAATAAAATCAGACTGGCGCTGATCTTTAGCCACCTCCAGAATACGCCGTTCCGCATCATCCACAATATCCTGCACATCATCCTGCCCTGCATAAGCTGAAGCGGCAATCACATTGGCCGCTTCAATCAGATGACGCAGCTTGGATTTAGATGAAACAATCTCAGCATGATATCCGATGGATTTCGGTGTTGTGCAGTGCTCCGGAAGCTCATTAATATACAGGACTCCGCCCACATCATCAAGCTTGCCCATTTTCCGGAGTTCTTCCGCCACAGTCAGAATATCCGCTTCCCTGCCCGCATGGGCCAGCCTCAGAATGGCTTCAAAGATGACCGCATCGGCTTCCCGGTAGAAATCCTCCCGGCGCAGCACATCTTCCCCGACGACCACCGCTTCCTTATCCAAAAGCATGGCGCCCAAAACCGACTGCTCCGCTTCAATGCTCTGCGGGGGCAGCCGGTCAATCGCCATGAGGCTTTCATTCTTCTGTGAATTATTCTTTTCGAACGCCATTCGGATCATCCTTCCCGACTAACATATGATCCAGTACCTCACGGATACTTTTGACAGGAATCACATCCATGCCCAAATGTCCCGGTTCTATATCATCGCGGTTTTCATAAGGTATAAGAATACCCTTCATGCCCCCCTGCCTGGCGCCGAAGGCCTTTTCATACACACCTCCCACCGGCTTGACATCACCCGAAAGAGAAATTTCCCCTGTAAGGGCCCAGTCCTGCCTGACGGGAATTTTCTCCACAGCCGAAACCAGTGCTGCAGTAATGGCGCAGCCTGCAGAAGGGCCGTCTATATTTCCGCCGCCGATAATATTGATGTGAATGTCATAATCATACAGATCCTTGCCCGTCACAGCCCGCACCGCGGAAGCCGCTGTTGTCACGGAATCCTTGGCCATACTGCCCGCCGTATCATTGAAATGGATTGTTCCCTTCCCCTGTTCCCGGGCCGGATAAGCAGCCGCTTCTATTTCAATAGTACTGCCCCAATACCCTGACACGCCCAGACCATAAATATGGCCGATACGGGGTACATCGGAGGCAACCCGCACATGCCATGGAGACAGACGGCTGACCTGAGCCACCTCCCTCATGCACTTTTCCGTAATCAGAACATGATCCTTCTGTCCCGTCTCATAAACCGTCATGCCATAGGCATCAGCCAGCAAATTCACAGCCTTCCGGCCTTCCATGGTATACTCGCTGATCATACCGGCGACCCCCGGCTCAATACGCACATGAAGCTTATCAGCCGCTTCCCGCACAATCGTCTGGACGCTTTCCGGCTGCAGCGGTTCAAAAAAGACTTCTGCACAGCGCGACCGGATGGCCGGATTGATATCCTCAGGATCTCTCGTAGTGGCCCCGATCAGGACAAAATCAGCCGGGGCCCCTTCCTTAAAAAGTTTATGGATATAGGCCGGTATGCGGGTGTCCTCTTCATCATAATAAGCGGACTCAAAATAAACTCTCTTATCTTCTAAAACCTTCAAGAGCTTATTCAGCATAATCGGATCCAGTTCCCCGATTTCATCAATAAACAAGATCCCTCCATGGGCATCTGTCACCAGTCCCGTTTTCGGTTCCGGGATTCCTTCATCCGCCAGATCTCTCTGCGCGCCCTGATAAATCGGGTCATGTACCGATCCGATAAGAGGATTCGTCATATCACGGTTATCCCACCGCAGCGTTGTGCCGTCACATTCTATAAAAGGCGCATCCTCGCGGAAAGGCGTATAGGCAAGATGCTGGGCTTCCTTGAGCACCAGGCGGGCAGCTGTAGTCTTCCCGACACCGGGAGGTCCATAAAGGAGAAGATGCTGCGGATACGGAGAGGCCAGCTTGGAAGCAACCGCCTGCACAGCCCTCGCCTGACCCACAATTTCAGACATACGGGAAGGCCTTACCACCTTCATGACCGTCTCTGTGAGCTGGATCTTTTCCAAAGCCTCCAGCTTTTCCAGACGGTGCCTGCTCTGGGTTGTTTCGACAGTATCTGACTCTTCTTCCAGAATTTCCTTTCGGATTTCATCCACATATTCCTGATGCCGTTCTTCAAGACGGTCAGAGATCTTTTTTTCCAGCTGATC
>DIDD01000139.1 GCA_002417965.1 Veillonellaceae bacterium UBA5809 | reverse complement strand
AGCCTTGGCTATTCTGAGACAGACGCCGAAAGCTGCTTCTGACGTAGTGGAAAACACCTTGAAAAGTGCGATGGCAAACGCTGAGAACAATAACGATATGAATGTGGATCAGTTATTCATTTCGACAATTTATGTAGATGCAGGTCCCGTTATGAAACGCGTTCACCCGCGTTCCCGCGGACAGGCTTTTGCGATTATGAAACGTACCAGCACACTTACGGTAAAAGTTTCCGAAAGAAAGTAATCAAAGGAGGGAAACGTTTTGGGTCAGAAAGTTAATCCGCATGGCATGCGAGTAGGCGTTATCAATGACTGGGATTCCAAATGGTTTGCAGAAAAAGATTTTGCTGCGCTGCTTATTGAAGACGCTAAAATCCGCAGCTTCCTGAAAAAGCATTTGTTTGTCGCCGGAATTTCCAAAATTGAAATTCAGCGGTCCAGCAACCGGGTCAAGCTGACAATTTACACAGCAAAACCAGGAATGGTGATCGGACGCGGCGGTACAGGAATTGAAGATATTAAAAAGGCATTAAAAACGCAGACGGATAAAGAAGTGGATATTAACATCCGCGAGATCAGATCCGCAGATATGAGTGCCCTGCTGGTGGCAGAAAATATTGCTTCCCAGCTGGAAAGACGAATTGCATTCCGCAGAGCGATGAAGCAGTCTGTAGGAAGAACGATGCGTGCTGGAGCAAAGGGAATCAAAGTGTCTGTATCAGGCCGCCTGGGCGGTGCAGAAATTGCCCGTTCCGAGAGTTATCATGAAGGATCGATTCCGCTTCACACACTGCGTGCGAACATTGATTACGGTGTGACCGCTGCCCATACAACCTATGGCGCGATCGGCGTTAAAGTATGGATCTACAAAGGTCAGGTTATGCCGGGCCAGATGGTAGATGAAAATGAGGATATCCGCGACAGCAAGAACCGCGGAGGGGATCACCGCGCACCGAAACGCGGAGGCCGCAGAGACGGGGAACGGAGAGATCATAAATTCAGAAATCAGGAAAGGAGTGACGCCTGATGTTAATTCCGAAGCGTACCAAGTACCGCAAGCAGTTCCGCGGACGTATGAAAGGGAGAGACCGCCGCGGCAACACAGTCACCTACGGGCAGTACGGCCTGGTGGCTATGGAACCGGCATGGATTACAAACAGGCAGATTGAAGCAGCCCGTATTGCCATGACGCGTTACACCAAGAGAGGCGGAAAAGTCTGGATTAAGATTTTCCCGGATAAACCGATTACAGCCAAGCCGGCAGAGACCCGTATGGGCAGCGGCAAGGGCTCTGTAGAATATTGGGTGTCAGTTGTAAGACCGGGCCGTGTCATGTTCGAAATGGCGGGGATCCCCGAAGCAACGGCAAAAGAAGCCATGCGTTTGGCTGGTAATAAACTTCCTATCAAAACCAAGTTTGTAGTTAAGGGACAAGAAGTGGCAGGTGAATAAAATGAAGGTCAAAGAAATTCGCAACCTCAGCACTGCCGAAATGGATCAGAAAGTTGCCGGATTGAAGGAAGAACTGTTTAACCTCCGTTTTCAGCTCGCTACAGGTCAGCTGGAAAATCCAATGCGCATCCGTGAAGTCAGAAAGACAATTGCACGGATTAAAACAGTGCAGCGGGAAGAAGAATTAAAAACGGAAAAAAAGGCGTAACAGTTTTACGTTCAAAAGGAGGCATCTAACGTGGCAGAAGAAAGAAATGTACGCAAAGTGCGTCAGGGAATTGTCGTCAGCGATAAGATGGATAAAACCGTCGTTGTGGCTATTGAACGGAAAGTTCCCCACAAACTGTACAAAAAATCAATTAATACAACTAAAAGATTTAAAGCACATGACGAAAACAACGAATGCCATATCGGCGATACCGTACGGATTGTCGAAACCAGGCCGCTTTCCCGCGACAAGCGGTGGCGTGTAGAAAAAATCGTTGCCCGTCAGAATTGATAAACAGATAATAGGAGGATTGGCACGATGATTCAGCAGGAAAGCAGACTCAACGTTGCGGATAATACCGGTGCGAAAAATATCCTTGTTATCAAGGTTCTTGGCGGTTCATTCCGCAAAAGCGGTAATATCGGAGATGTCATTGTGGCGACGGTCAAAGATGCATCACCCGGAGGCGTTGTAAAGAAAGGGCAGGTCGTAAAAGCGGTTGTTGTCCGTACAGTAAGCGGAATCAACCGTGCTGACGGATCGCACATCCGTTTTGATGAAAATGCAGCCGTCCTTATTAAAGATGATAAGAGTCCGGTAGGCACCCGTATTTTCGGACCGGTGGCAAGAGAACTGCGCGACAGAAATTTTATGAAGATTATTTCCCTCGCACCGGAAGTACTCTAAGGGGAGGTACACGATGAGTCATAAACTGCATGTAAAGCACGGTGATACCGTAGTCGTGATTTCCGGTAAAGATAAAGGCAAGCAGGGCAAGGTTACAGAAGCCCAGCCGAAAAAAGACCGGGTCATTGTAGAGGGAATCAACTTGGTTAAGAGACATACTAAACCGACACAGGCGAATCCCAAAGGCGGTATTATCACAAAAGAAGCGGCAATCCATGTATCCAAGGTCATGATCCTGGATCCGGAAACAAAGAAACCAAGCCGCATTAAAAAAGTACAGCAGAAGGACGGAAGCTACGTCCGTGCAGCAGTCAAAAGCGGCGCATTGCTGGATGAAAGCAAATAAACGGGGAAGGAGGAATACAAGTTGTCCAGATTAAGAGAAATGTACGAAACACAGATCAAAAATGAGATGTGTGACAAATTCGGATATAAAAACAAGATGGAAATTCCGAAACTGGAAAAAATCATCATTAATATCGGTGTCGGTGAAGCGACAACAAATGCAAAGGCTGTAGATGCCGCCATGTCAGACCTGGCAGCTATCAGCGGGCAGCAGCCGATTGTCTGCAAGGCGAAAAAATCCCTGGCAGCATGGCATATCCGTGAGGGCATGCCTCTGGGCTGCAAGGTTACACTCCGCGGTGAACGCATGTACGAATTCCTTGACAGACTGATTAACATTGCTTTTCCCCGTGTACGCGATTTCAGAGGCGTCAGCACATCCAGCTTTGATGGAAGAGGAAACTATGCAGTCGGCGTAAAGGAACAGCTGATTTTCCCGGAAATTGATTATGAAAAAATTGATAAACTCCGCGGCATGGATATTATCGTGGTCACCACAGCCCAGACTGATGAAGAAGCACGGGAGCTGCTGACTAAGTTCGGAATGCCGTTTAAGAAGTAACAGGAGGAAAATATGGCAAAGAAGTCTATGTTGGAACGTGAAAAAAAGCGCGAACAGATGGTGCAGAAATATGCAGCAAAGCGTGAGGCTTTAAAAGAAGCCAAAGACTATGAAGGATTGAGCAAGCTTCCAAAAGATGCATCGCCCACACGTTTACATAACCGCTGCCAGCTGACAGGCCGTCCCCACGGATATATGCGTAAATTCGGCATATGCCGCAATCAGTTCCGTGATTTGGCCTACCGGGGAGAAATTCCGGGAATTAGAAAAGCCAGCTGGTAAAGCAGAATTTTGGGAGGAGGTTTTGAGATAATGGTAACAACCGATCCGATTGCGGATATGCTGACACGTATTCGCAACGCGAACGATGCATATCATGAAAAGGTAGATATGCCCGCTTCTAAAATGAAGGCAGCCGTGCTGGAAATTTTGAAGAATGAAGGTTTTATCAGGAGCTACGAGCAGGTGGAAGTGGAAAGTCATGCTACACTGCGTGCAGTTCTGAAATATGGCAGTGACCGTCAGAAGGTCATAAAAGGATTAAAAAAGATTTCCAAACCGGGACTTCGCGTTTATGCGAAAAAGGATGAACTGCCCCGGGTGTTGGGAGGTCTTGGTATTGCGATTATTTCTACACCGAAGGGTATCATGACGGATAAAGCAGCCCGCCGTGAAGGCCTTGGTGGAGAAGTCCTTGCGTATGTCTGGTAAGCAATTGGGAGGTATAATATGTCAAGAATAGGCAGAAAACCGATTGCGGTACCGGCAGGCGTGGAAGTCAAAATCGACGGCCACACGGTAACCGTGAAAGGTCCGAAGGGAACATTAAACCGTACGCTGCATGAAGAAATGGATATTGTGATGGAAGACGGACAGATTCTTGTAAAAAGACCGTCTGATGACATTAAGCACCGTTCTCTGCATGGCCTGACCCGCACATTGATTCATAATATGGTCGTGGGTGTTACAGAGGGATTTGAAAAGAAACTGGAAATCCAGGGAGTTGGATATAATGCTTCCATGCAGGGGAGCAATCTCAAATTATCACTTGGATTCTCGCATCCGGTCATTGTCACACCGCCGGAAGGAATTACTATTTCCACGCCGTCGTCTGTTGTTATTGTGGTTTCCGGAGCTGATAAAGAAAAGGTCGGCATGGTGGCAGCGGAAATTCGCGCATGGCGTGAACCAGAGCCTTACAAAGGCAAGGGAATCCGTTATTCCGGAGAATATGTCCGCCGCAAGGCAGGAAAAACCGGAGCTACGAAGTAAGCGTAACGCAGGAGGTAACAGACATGTTGCATAAAAATATGAGAAGAGGGGCTGTCATTCGCCGTCATGCGCGTCTGCGGAAAAATATTTCCGGCACAGCACAGCGGCCCCGGCTGAATGTATTCCGCAGTCTGCAGAATATCTATGTGCAGGTTATTGATGATGAAGCACAGACCACACTGGTATCAGCGAACTCTCTCGACAAAGAAATTACGGAAAAATATGCCCATGGCGGCAATGCGGAAACAGCAGCCGAAGTGGGTAAACTCATCGCTCAGAGAGCACTTGCCAAGGGAATTGACACTGTCGTATTTGACAGAGGCGGATACATTTATCACGGACGCGTCAAAGCACTGGCTGAAGGAGCTCGTGAAGGCGGCCTGAAATTTTAAAGTAAAGGAGAGAAGTACATGCCAAGATTTGAAAAGCAGGAATCCGATTTAAAGGAAAACGTGGTTTTCATCAACCGTGTGGCGAAAGTAGTCAAAGGCGGACGGCGTTTTTCCTTTGCTGCAGTTGTGGTGGTTGGTGACGGGAAAGGCAGAATCGGAGCCGGTCTCGGCAAAGCGACTGAAGTACCGGAAGCAATCCGTAAAGGCGTTGAAGATGCCAAGAAGAATATGATTACCATTGCTACAAAAAATGGGACGATTCCTCATGAAGTGCTTGGGATCTATGGAGCCGGACGTGTTTTCATGAAACCGGCGGCAGAAGGCTGCGGAATTATTGCCGGAGGCCCCAGCCGTTCCGTTTTGGAACTGGCAGGTGTCCGTAATATTCTGACAAAGTCACTTGGGTCCTCGAATCCGATTAATATGGTGCGGGCCACTCTGGACGGCCTTTCCAAACTGCAGAGAGCGGAAACAGTAGCTGCTCTGCGTGGGAAGACCCTGGATGAAATTTATAACTGACAGGAGAACGACCATGAGTACAGTGATCATTACGTTAAAGAAAAGTGTCATCGGCTCACGTCCTGAACAGGTCGCAACCGTAAAGGCATTGGGATTGAAGAAGACAAATTCTTCCGTCCAACAGGAATTAACACCCCAGATTCAGGGCATGATTCATAAAGTGCGCCATCTGGTAGAAGTCAAAGAACAGTAATAGAAAAGGAGGTGCACTGAATGAAACTGCATGAATTAAAACCTGCGGCAGGATCCAAAACGACAGAACGCCGCGTAGGACGCGGACTTGGGTCAGGGCTGGGCAAACAGTCAGGACGCGGAGCAAAAGGACAGAATGCCCGTTCAGGCGGCGGTGTGCGGCCGGGATTTGAAGGCGGTCAGCTTCCGTTATACCGCAGACTTCCGAAACGTGGTTTTAAAAATATATTTGCCAAAGAATTCACAGTAGTAAATGTGAGCCAGCTGAATCTTTTCGATGATGGAGAAACGGTTACTCCGTTGACTCTGCTGGATAAGGGAATCCTGAAATCTATAGAAGACAACGGCGTCCGTATTCTGGGAGACGGTGAATTGAAGAAGTCCCTCACAGTTCAGGCACAGGGATTCACGAAGACCGCTTTGGCCAAAATCGAAGCAGCGGGTGGAAAAGCCGAGGTGATTTAAGTGCGGGATTTCATCGCCAGCTTCCTTGCGAATAAAGAGTTAAAAGACCGTGTGTTTTTTACTTTTGTGATGTTTGTCATATTCAGGCTGGGAGTTCATATCCCTGTTCCGGGAGTGGATGCATCGGTTATTGAAAATCTTTTTTCTGCAGGCAACCTGTTTGGATTTCTGGATTTATTTGCCGGCGGGGCTCTGAGTAAATTTTCGATTTTTGCAATGAGCATCACGCCATACATCAATGCGTCTATTATTATGCAGCTGCTGACCGCGGTTATTCCGACATTTGAAGAATGGAAAAAAGAAGGACCGGAAGGATACAAGAAAATCCAGAAAGTCACCCGGTATGGAACCGTGATGCTTGGATTTATCCAGGCATTCGGCATGTCCTACGGGCTCCGGATTAACAATGCGCTGATTGACAACAGCTGGCTTTACGTTTTATTTATTTCCATTGTGCTGACGGCAGGTACGTGTCTTCTCATGTGGATTGGCGAGAAGATTACAGAAAAAGGGATTGGGAATGGAATTTCTCTGATTATTTTTGCAGGAATTGTAGCCCGTTTTCCCGAAGCGGTCAACACCGTTATCGAGTACCTGCAGGTAGGGACCATTAATCCCTTCCAGGCACTTCTGTTTGTAGTCATTGCGGTTGCGATGATTCTGATGGTTGTTGCTGTCAATGAAGGACAGCGCCGGATTCCCATCCAATATGCCAAACGCGTTATCGGACGGAAGATGTATGGAGGACATTCCACATTTCTGCCGCTGAAAGTGAATCAGGCGGGTGTGATTCCCATTATTTTTGCATCCTCTATATTGATGATGCCGGTTACACTGGCGCAGTTTATCAATGTACAGTGGATCAAAGATGTGGCGAATTTCTTTACATGGGGATCCTGGCCTAATACTGTCTGCTATGCTGCATGATTATGTGGGGCATGGCATCGGTACGGATATGCATGAAGATCCGGAAGTGCCGAACTATGGAATGCCGGGTCATGGCGCCCGTCTGGAAGAGGGCATGGTCATATGCATAGAACCAATGATCACCATGGGTTCTGCCGACACGTGGACCATGGATGACGGATGGGGTGTAGTGACAGCAGACGGACTGCCGTCAGCCCATTTTGAACATACCATTGCCATTACCAAAGAAGGTCCGAAAATTCTCACATGGCGGGAATAGCAGGAAATGTGGAATGCCGAAGATGCGTCCACACAGAAAAGCACCCTTCTCCTTTGAGAAAACAGGGGAATACAAGGGATTGGCATGCCTTATTCTCGGGTGAAAGTGCCGCAGTGATCAGATCCATGCTGCGGGATATACCTGCAGCAGAAGGTTATCAAAAATGAGGGAAACTCATAATCAAAAGGCAAAAGGAGGCTCTCATGAGCAAGGAAGATGTCATTGAAGTTGAAGGTAAAGTGGTGGAAAAACTTCCTAATGCTATGTTTCGGGTCAAGCTGGAAAACGGACATATTGTGCTGGCACATATTTCAGGTAAAATGCGCATGAATTTTATCCGTATACTGCCCGGTGACCGGGTTACCCTGGAACTGACAGCCTATGATCTTGATCACGGCAGGATTACCTATCGTTTTAAATGAAGCATGCAAAGGAGGCAGCAAAATGAAAGTCAGACCGTCCGTCAAGAAGATGTGTGACAAATGCAAAATTATTAAGCGCAAGGGCCGTGTCATGGTCATTTGCGAAAATCCTAAACATAAACAGAGACAGGGTTAATTTAAAGGAGGTATGGAGTAGATGGCACGTATAGCCGGTGTAGACTTACCACGGGATAAGCGCGTTGAGATTGGCTTAACTTATATTTATGGAATCGGCCTCACTCTTTCAAAGAAGATTCTGGGAGATGCCGAAATTAATCCGGATATCCGGGTTCGGGATCTTACAGAAGATCAAGTCGCCAAAATCCGTGAAGTACTGGATCATTACAAAGTAGAAGGCGATCTTCGCAGGGAAGAGTCTCTCAACATTAAGCGTCTGATTGAAATCAATTCTTACCGCGGGAAGCGTCACCGCGAAGGACTGCCCGTACGAGGACAGAGGACCAAAACCAATGCCCGTACACGTAAGGGACCCAAAAAGACGATTGCAGGCAAAAAAACTGCTACCAAGAAATAATGTTGAAGGAGGGATAATATGGCCACAGTAAAGAACAAGACGAAAAAAAGAGAAAAGAAACATATTGAAACAGGAGCCGCTCATATCCGTTCCACATTCAACAATACGATTGTCACGATTACGGATACAAAGGGCAATACATTATCATGGGCATCTGCAGGCGGACTGGGATTTAAGGGCTCCAGAAAGAGCACTCCTTTTGCAGCGCAGATGGCTGCAGAACAAGCCGCAAAGGCAGCTATTGACCAGGGTATGAGACAGGTTGAAGTATTTGTAAAGGGTCCGGGATCCGGCCGTGAGGCTGCGATCCGTGCACTCCAGGCGACGGGTATTGAAGTCAGCAGCATTAAAGATGTAACTCCGATTCCGCATAACGGCTGCCGTCCACCTAAACGCAGAAGAGTTTAATGGGCGAATGGACGATATTAGCGCCGCTGGGTGCAGAAGGAGGACTTTCTGATGATTGAGAACAGAAGTTTCACCATTAAAACTGTTGAATTGGATGATGACAATCGTCATGGCAAGTTCGAATGTGAACCGCTGGAAAGAGGATACGGCATTACACTGGGAAACAGTCTCCGCCGTGTACTGCTGTCTTCCCTGGATGGTGTGGCTATTACATCCATTAAAGTTGACGGAGTTCTTCATGAATTTTCAACCATTGACGGTGTCCGTGAAGACGTCACCGACATGATTCTGAATTTGAAGAAAATTCGGTTTATGGCACATGGAGAAGCCCAGTTCCCGATTCAGATAAGAGTTGATATTTCAAAAGAGGGGATTGTTTATGCCGGCGATCTTGAACTGCCCTCTGAAATAGAAATTTTGAATCAGGATCTGCCGCTCTGCACGCTGGCTCCTGATGCCCATTTGGGCATGGAACTGACTGTGGATACGGGGCATGGCTATGTTCCCTGTACCAAGAACAAACAGGAAGATGATGCAATCGGTGTTATCCCGATTGATTCCATCTATTCCCCTGTGATCAAGTGTAATTTTGAAGTCAGCGATACCCGGGTAGGCAACGAGATGAACTATGATAAACTGAGCCTGTCCGTCGAAACTGACGGATCCATTACGGCGCCGGATGCTGTTGCGAAAGCAGCTACCATTTTGATCACGTATTTTGAAAAATTTCAGGATCTGGCCACGGAAGAAAAGATGATTGAAGTCCCGGGAAATGCTGTGCAGGACGAAGATTCATCAGAAATTCCCCAGGAACAGGTAGATTTATCCCAGATTCCGATTGAAGAACTGGAATTGTCAGTCCGTGCATTTAACTGCCTGAAAAGGGCCGGAATTAATTCGATTGACCAGCTGGTAGACAAAACAGAGGATGAATTGACAAGAGTTCGGAATCTGGGTAAAAAATCAGTTGATGAAATCAAAGAAAAACTGACTACCTTCAGAGGATTGAATCTCCAGCTGAGAAATCCGAAAGATTGATTAATTTAGGAGGAAAGACATGACTCACAGTAAATTGAGACGTGACAGCTCAGCCCGTAAAGCCGTGCTCCGCAGTTTGGTCACATCCCTCTTTCAGCATGGGCGTATCCAGACCACAGAAGCCAAGGCAAAGGAACTCCGCCGCGTGGCTGATAAAATGATTTCTTTGGCAAAGCGCGGTGACCTTCATGCACGCCGCCAGGCACTTTCATACATTATGGAAGAAAATGTCACAAGAAAATTATTCAGTGAACTGGCTGAAAAGTATACTGACCGCAACGGCGGTTATACACGCATTATGAAACTTGAACCCCGTAAAGGGGATGCGGCACCGCTGGTCATTATTGAATTGATGTGACTGGAAAAGCTAAAAACAGGCACTCCGTAAATTACGGAGCGCCTGTTTTTTAGTGGGAAGACAGGGAGGCTGTTTCAGAAAACATGACCGGATCTGTTTTCAGGTTCACAAACGATCTGAACGGATACTGAAACAGAATATATCTGTAAAGAATGATTTTTGCTCTGGGTCAAACTGGAGATTTCCATGATATTTTCTGGGAGCTTTAGAAACGCCAAAATGTTTTGGATAAAAAAGAAGAGATAGACGGCAACGTGTGTCTGTGATATGCTGTTCATGAAGAAGACCCCTTTTGATGGCTTTTTTGTGATGAATCAAGCATAACACAAAAGTGGGTCTTCTTTTTCGTTCGTTGTCCGGATGTAACATATGGATAGTAACCCTACACAAATTTAACTGATATTTACATGCATGGTGATTGTATTTTATGCAGGTGTGTATATAATAGAAAGTGATTATATATTATTTAAAGCAGGCGTAAGGAGACTTGAGCATTGATGACCAACCGGTTTAAATACATAGGCCATAACAGGGCAGTTAAATATGCAGTGTGGATCATGATTCTCTGTCTTCTTATGGGCAGCGTGTGGTGGATGACGCACAGAGGAAAGGCGACCTCTTCCTCACAGTCCTCCCTGCCGCTTATACAGGTGCAGGAAATTGAACCAGCAGATATGAAAAGGACGATTATTCTGTCAGGGGAAACGGTTCCTGAATCACAGACAGATATTGCTCCTAAATACAGCGGACGCATTGCTTCAGTTGACGTCCGTCTGGGAGACCGTGTTGAAACCGGACAGGTGCTGATCAGACAGGATATGAGAGACCTTGATATCTCCATTGCGGCCAATCAGGCTGGGACAGAAGCTGCGCAGGCCAGTGCTGTGGAAACCAGAGCGTCCTATGGAGGAGATACATCATCGGCTAAAGTGGCCTATGACAATGCACTGACAGAATATGGCCGCTATCAGATGCTTTACAGCGAGGGCGCAGTATCCAGGCAGGATTTAGATAATAAATATCAGACTATGGCACAGGCAAAAGCGTCATGGGAAGCCCTTGAAAATCAGTCCTACGGAAGCCAGCCGGCTATAATTGCGCAAAAAGAAGCGGCTGCGCGGCAGTCTGCCTATAACGTATCAGGACTGGAACAGCAGAGAGATGACATGACAATCAGGGCCCCGGGAAACGGCATGATAGGATACCGCAGCGCGGAACCGGGAGAATGGGCGTCGGCGGGGCAGAAACTGCTGACCATTGTGGACAACAGCCATATCTATGTAGACTGTTCTGTAGCCGAACAGGATGTAGGAATACTTTATGTGGGATTTCCCGTATCAGTATCCATTGACTCTCTCGGAAAATCCTACCAGGGAACAATTGTTTACATCAGTCCGGCGATGGACAGCACGACAAAGTCCTATCAGACCCGTATTTCTCTGGATACATCGGACGGGCTTCTGAGAGGCGGTATGTTTGCACGGGCAGAGATCTCTGCAGTGCAGCGCAGAAATGCATTATATGTGCCCAAACAAGCGGTTCTGCGTGATAATGGGAAAACCTATGTATACCTATCAGACGGATCTGGAAAAGTGACCAAAAAAGAAGTAACTGCGGGGTTGTCCAATGATACATCCATCGAAATTATACAGGGAATTCAGGCGGGTGACTGTATTGCTGTGACGAACATCTCAAAATTGAAAGATGGCGGATCAGTCAGAATAGACACTGCGTCAGGAGGACAGTCATGAATCTTACAAAGTATGCAGTCAGGCATCCTGTAGGGATTACCATGATTGTGCTCTTCTTTGTAGTTCTTGGTCTCTACAGCTATTGGAGAATCGGAGTGGAACTGTTTCCCGATATTAATACACCCTATGTTACAGTGAGCGTTAACTATGACGGCGCCGATGCAGAATCTGTAGAGCAGCAGGTTGTGAAGCCTGTTGAAAATGCCCTTTCTTCCGTATCAAATGTACAGCATATGACATCAAAAGCCATGACAGGGAAAGCGCAGATCATGCTTCAGCTTGATTTTTCTGCCAATGCCGACTATGCAGCCATTGATGCATCCAAAAAGGTTAATGCTATAAGAAACAGTCTTCCGGACGGTATTGATGATCCTGTTGTGGTCAAGAGAGACCTCAATGCTACGCCCATGATGGAGATAGCGGTTACATCGGGGCATCCCCTCGATGAAATGTATTCTATGGCAGAAAACACATTTCAGGATCAAATTGAAAAAGCCGATGGTGTATCTGATATAGATATTAATGGGGGCAGAGACAGGGAAATTGCTGTACAGGCAGACCGTGACAGATTAAGCTACTACGGATTGACAGTCAGCGAACTTGTCAGCCAGCTGAAAGCGGAGAATGTGCTGTCTCCGGCCGGATCCGTCTATACAGACAGACAGCAGACAGAAATTCGTTTAAAAGCACAATATAAAGACATTCAGGATATTGAAAAAATACAAGTTACAGGGAACAGCGGTATTTCTATTCCTCTGACGTCTGTTGCATCTGTGGCGAGACAGGATAAAAGAGTATCCCGGTATGCAAGAGTCAACGGTCAGGATGCAGTCAGCCTGTCTGTATATAAAAACAGCGATGCCAATCTGGTAACTACGGCTGAAGGAGTCACTAAAGTTCTGGAACAGCTGACAAAATCCTATCCGGATTACCAGTTTACGGTGATAAGCAATTCTGCAGACTATGTGAAAACGGCTTTGAGCAACACATTAGAAACGCTGATTGAAGGACTGCTGACAACAGGACTGGTCCTTTTCCTTTTCCTCCGGGGGTGGAGATCCACGGCAGCCGTTGTGGTTGCCATTCCCACATCACTCATTTCCACACTGTTTGTCATGTATATGTTTGGTTTTACTTTTAACATGATGTCTCTTATGGGGATGACCCTGTGCATCGGCATTCTGGTAGATGATTCCATTGTTGTCCTGGAAAATATCCACAGACATTTGTCTTTGGGAGAACCGGCTGAAAAAGCAGCCGTCAATGGACGGGCGGAAATTGGCATGGCGGCCATTGCAATTACACTTTGTGATGTAGTTGTGTTTATGCCCATTGCATTTATGACGGGTATGACCGGGCAATTTTTCAAACAATTTGGGCTGACCATTGTCTTTGCTTCCCTTTTCTCTCTATTTGTATCATTTACGCTGACACCGATGATGGCATCGCGTCTGTTCAAAAACGGCCTTCAAATTTCCGATTGGAGAGTATGGAAAAGAGTAGATATTTTTGAAAGACATATACAGAAGGAATATGAATTGGTATTAGCCTGGAGCTTTTCCCACGCTAGAATTCTGATTGGTTCGGTACTGATACTCTTTATGCTGACGGTGTCTTTGGTGCCGGCGGGAATCATTGGAACTGAATATATGCCAAAGACTGATGAAGGGAGCTTCAATGTGGAAGTACAGCTTCCCACCGATGCCAGTCTGGAGCGGACAGACCAGGTGGTGAGGCAGTTGGAAAACTATATTTCCGCCATTCCCGAAATGCGTTACTATATGTCAATGGTCGGCGGAGGGAGCCTTAATACAGCGCGTATCAGAGTTACACTGACAGACCGCAGGGACAGAAACAGAACCATATGGGATATTACCGGAGATATGAGGAATTTTGTAAAGAGCCATATAACGGACGGTGATGTCCGGGTACGTGAGGATCAGGCAGCGGCGTCAGGAACTCCTGGCGGGGGCACGGGGCCCGGCAACGGTTCATTCAGACTTGAGCTGAGAGGCAATAACATGGATGATCTGGTCACAGCATCCTATCATGTTCAGCAGGCGCTTCAAAAAGGAGACTTCGGACTGACTGATGTCAGCAGCAACTATACAGAAGGGCTTCCTGAACTGGAACTTGTACCGGACAGAGAAAAAATGAAAGTATACGGCGTGTCGGTGGGTGATCTGACAGATACCTTCTCGTCGGCTATCAGCGGTGTTTCAGCGGGGACACTGGCCAATGATCCTCTGAATGACGGAAATGACACGGATATTAATGTTTACCTGGCAGGGGGACAAAACTACAGAAAGGCAGATGTTTCGGCGATTCCCATACAGGGGAAAAATTCTATTGTCCGGGTCAGTGATGTAGCTGCGGTAAAAGATGACATTGGCCCTGTTACCATTAACCGTACAGATAAACAGCGTTCAATCACAATAGGCGCCAATCCTTCGGGAAAACCGCTGAATGATTCCATACAGCAGGTTAAAAAACAACTCGAAGCGATGGGACTTCCTGATACGGTAACGTGGCGTTTTTCAGGACAGGCAGATCAGATGCAGTCCACTTTTGAAGAAATGATCAGCGCCCTTCTCATGGGACTTGTATTGGTATACATGATCTTATCCGTTCTTTATGAATCAGTGAAAACATCTTTTATCCGTATGTTCTCTCTTCCTTTTGGGTTAATAGGAGCCTTTCTTTTCCTTTTCCTTTTAAATGACACAATTAATATGTATTCTTTAATTGGTATTCTTGTTATGGATGGTATGGTAGCAAAAAATGGAACACTCCTGTTAGATTATACGTTGACATTGATGCATCAGGAAGGAATGCCGCCTAAAGAAGCGGTGATAAAAGCAGGATCGGTCAGACTCCGGCCTATTCTCATGACGACCTTTACCATGATTGCAGGCATGCTTCCCACAGCACTGGCAGTAACAGCCGGATCCGAAACAAGATCCAGCATGGCATGGGTTATCATTGGCGGTCTGGTGACCTCCACGGTATTTACACTATTGGTGATTCCTATTATTTTTCTGTATTTTGAAGAACACTCCTTTTCTCTGCGTCGGAAAAAGAAAAAGACATACCTGACGGAGGATTCTTTGAGACAGTAATTAGAAATCAGGCAATAAAAAAAGCCCACTTCAAAGTGAGCTTTTTTTATTGCCTGATTTC
>DIDD01000017.1 GCA_002417965.1 Veillonellaceae bacterium UBA5809 | reverse complement strand
TGCAGAAGCCGTATGCTTGTATTATACAATTTTTCGCATTGAAATTCATAAATAGAAAAAAGAGAATCCCTTTCAATTGAATGAAGGAAATGATCAATCTTTGGGTCATAGGAAATTCCTATCATGGGAATATGCATAAGAGCAGAAAAAATCAGTGCATGAAGACGCATGCCCACAAGGAGATCAGCCGCGCCGACAATAGACATCAATGTAGGAATGTCATAGGATTCACGGAGTATGTAAGTATTCTTCAATTCCGGTGAATCAATTTTTGCTGCCATACAGACGTCATCGGGACACTGCATGGGTATAAAAACAATGCTGTACATGCCCGTCCCTGACAATGCCTCCACATACTTTCTGAAGGAGGCTGCCAGCGCGTCGCTGTCACCCCATTTTCTGACACAGAGCGCAATAATTTTCCGGTCTTCAGGCACTCCCGCCCTGCGCAGGATCTCCCTTCCTTTTTCTTTGGAAACAACAGGCAGTGACAGCACCGCGTCCGCTGTAACGGAGACAGGTGTTTTTACGCCCAGTCCCTTCAAGAAATCATGGGAAAATTCATCCCGGACGGTGATTGCGGTTACATGATCAAGGACTATTTTTAAAATTCTGCGGGTTTTTAATGATCTGACAGGACCGATCCCCTGGGCATAAAGGAATACTTTCTTTCTGAAAAGGATGCCGGCTGCCATAATGCTCAGATAATAATAAATACTCCGGCGGCTTGTTACATCCTGGAGAAGGCTTCCTCCCCCGCTGATAACAATATCACTGCGCAAAATTCCCCGCAGTAAGGCAAACGGGGAAAAACGGTGTATGGCCGGTGTTCCAAAGGTTCTGGCCGTAGCTTCGGGATGCCCTGAGATAACCGTAATGGAAGCAGCAGGGTCTGCCTCCTTTATCGAATGGATCATGGCGCTCAGCATAGCTTCATCTCCGGCATTGCTGAAACCGTAATAGCCGGAGATGATAAACTTACGGCCGCCCATATCGTTCACCCAGAAAGCGCGTAATCTGAACCAGAATCATGACCCCGGCTATAGCCAGAAATCCGGCGGCTGTACCGGCTGCCAGACCGTCCAGTCCCCTGACAAAGCTCAGCATCACGGGGCTTCTCATATGGGCAAAGGTTTCCACCATGGAACCCTGCCCGATCGTGACTCCTAAAATCAAAAAATAATGAAGAATCTGCGGCCATTTTCTGTACAAAGCAGCCAAGGAGAGAAAGAGGGCCGGGTGCCCGATCAGAAATTCCTTTTCTCTTGGCCGGGCATACATGGTTACTTCCAGAAATCTTCTCAGCTGAATCTCAATCCCCGGGACTGATACACCTTCTGTATGACCGCTGCGGCCCACATAAATATAAGAAACCACACCGATTAGTAAAAGGATGCCGGCTGTTCCCAGCTTGACCGGGATCCGTGAAAACCGCCGGAGAAACTGCCAGAGGTCAGATCCTGAGGCCACTGTTTTTCCAAAAAAAGGGAATTTTTGGATGTAAATACAGGTAACAAGAATCAAAGGAAGCACAAAAGTCAGTTTCACACCCCGGAAGATTTCCATTTCAAGAAAGAACCGGATATCACCCAAAAGCCCGCTGATCAGCATCGCTCCCAAAAGCGACAGCCCGCCGGCTGCCCAGAGAACAGCAGTTCCTTCCAGCGCTGTCCGTCCCCATCCCGGAGCTTCGGTTACTTTTCTTTTTCTATACAGGCAATACTCCAGAAAAAGGGATACTGTCAGAACGGGAATGCAGACTGCGGTACCCAAAGCCAGTATCTGCAGAGGGAGCACAGAATGGGTTCCCCAGAACAGAATCTGCGTGAAAACGGCCGCAGCCGCCCATATGGCCCAAATCCACTGCCCTATCCGGGGCAGCAGCTGGAGCAGCGTAATGCACAGCAGTGAAACAGCACCGGCCATGACAACCGCCCTTAAAAATGCAGACGGAAAATAGGGAGTAATGACAGAAGCCCGGCCTGTACGGAAACCATGTTCATTCAGCCGTTCTGTGACATCGGCAATATAATTTGCGTTGGTCTCGGAAAGACTGTCTCCGTTCATCGGAACTTTATAGGAGGGAAACAGATTCATGCGGATGTTTCTCTCTATATCGCTGATATAAAACCGGGAGGCAGCCTCCTCCTGATTGATTTTCACCAGTTCATCCTTCGACATGGCATAAAGCCGAACGGTGCGGTAATTCATGTTTTTGACCATATCCAGAATCCCGTCCTGTTTCTCGAACTGGAGCTGTGACTGGCTTTCAATAAGTACTACGGGAATGCCCCGCCGGTTCAGCTGCTCTGTGAGATAAGCCGCTTCCTTCTGATACCCCAGCACCTGTTTTCCCTCAAATAAAACAGCGCTGACCCCCGGCGAAGCATCAGCGGCGCGGAGGGACTGATCTACCACAGCCTGTCCCGCACGGGGCACGTTAATGGGCCTTAAAACAGCATAAAATCCCCTGTCAGTCACATTTTTCACCTGAGAAGGATAGATGCCGAGACTCAGATCCAGAAACCGGCTGTAATCGGCAGAGACTTCCATGGTCTCCGTCCCGTCTGCATCAGTGAGAACACGCACACGGGACTCTCCTATACGCAGCTTCAGTGCGTTTTCAGTCTCCCGGAACAGAAGAGAACTGTCCCCTTTTGCCGTGGGCTGTATATATATTTTGCCGGGATCTGCCTGATAGCCTGGAATCTGACGGCGCGCCGCAAAATCGCTGCCCTGAAGAATGGACAGTTCTCCATGGGCTGCCAGTTTTTTCGGCGTTTCTTCATAAACTGCCAATGAGGTGATTCCGCTCTTTCTGTATAAATCAAACAGCTGTCCGGGCGTGGTATTTTCCAGTGCAGCCGTATCCATGACATTATCATAGTCATAGACCATTTCCACTGTGTCGGACGCTCTCTCTGCCTGATTTCGCTGCCAGGATATCCATAAAGCGGAAAGAAGAGCTGCAAGAACAAAGCAAAGAAGAATGCGGCAGGGGGAACAACGAAAAAATTTCATATATGGAACACCTTTATTCGTATGATATTGCCTCTCTCAGGCATGGAAATTCATTTTCAGGTATCCTTCAATAAATGGATTCAGATCCCCGTCCATGACCGCCTGTATATTACCGGTTTCCACACC
>DIDD01000104.1:1302-6407 GCA_002417965.1 Veillonellaceae bacterium UBA5809 | reverse complement strand
AACTCCCGCTTCCCCCAATTTGGCCAGAAGGGGTTTTAAATGTTCCGAGAGCACATTTTCAATATAAACATCGCCGCCCGCCATGGCCGCGGCAATCATAAAGGTCCCGGCTTCAATCCGGTCCGGAATGGCAATATGGGAAACACCCGACAGTTCAGGAACTCCTTCCACACGGATTACATTGGTTCCCGCTCCCTTAATATTAGCCCCCATGCTGGAAAGGAATGTGACCAGGTCAACAATTTCCGGTTCTTCCGCCGCATTCTCAATGATGGTTTTCCCCTGTGCAAGCACTGCCGCCATGAGCACATTTTCCGTAGCCCCCACACTGGGGAAATCCAAATAGACAGTGGCTCCCTTCAGTCCGCCCGGCGCATAGGCTTCTACATAGCCGTGTCCTACACTGATCTCGGCTCCCATGGCTTCAAAAGCTTTCAGGTGAAGATCAATAGGCCGGCTTCCGATCATACACCCTCCGGGAAGCGCAATCTTGGCATGCCCTAATTTTGTCAGAAGCGGTCCCATGATCAGGAAGGAAGCTCTCATGCGGCTGACTAATTCATAAGAAGCTTCGCTTTTATCCAGTCCTGAAGGATCAAAAACCAGAGTATGGCCCTCTTCTGTCACAGTCATGCCCAATGATTCCATGACCTGACAGATGGTCTCCACATCATCCAGATGAGGAACCTCCATAATAGAAGATGCCGAAGACGGCAGCATGGTGGCTACAATTATCGGAAGCACTGCATTTTTAGCACTTGAAACACGTACGGTTCCCCGCAGGGGACGGCCGCCTCTGATCACTAATTTTTCCAAACGGAATCACTCCTGTATTAAGATGAACTATCTGAAAGGGCAGACCGCCCGTTTCATTTTTTATTTTTATTCTTATTAACAAAAAACGTAATTGCAGTATCTTTTCAACATCATAACAAAAGTTGCTCTTCAATTCAAGAAAAGGACTGTCATAAAACTTTTACAAGGATTCTGTAACATCTCTCACACTCTCAGAATCTCCCAGAATAATCAGCATGTCATCCTTTTCCATAATGAGATCAGGTCTGGGATTAACGGTCATTTTATTTTTTCTTTTAATAGCCACTACTGTAATATGGTATTTCTGCCGTACATTCAGATCAATCAGACTTTTCCCTATCCAGGCATCAGGAAGGCGTATGCTGAGGATGGTAATATTGTCATCCATTTCAATATAATCTACAATTCCCGGCGAAATGAGATTATGCGCCACACGGACTCCCATCTCTTTTTCCGAATAGACAACTTTGTCAGCACCGATTTTCTTCAGCATTTTGCCATGAAGTTCATCCAGTGCTTTAACAACAATTTTTTTGACTCCCATTTCTTTGAGAATCAGCGTCGTCATAAGATTTGCTGATAAATCTCCAATGGATACAACAGCCACATCGGCATTGCCCGCCCCTATGGCTGCTAAATTCTTTTCATCAGACGCATCAGCACAGACAACATAGCCCAATGAGCCAGACAGGTCCTGCACCACGGCTTCATCAATATCCATAGCCATGACATCATACCCCATATGGTCCAGAGATACAGCCACGCTTTTTCCAAACCGTCCAAGTCCGGCTACAAAAAACTGCAGTTTATTTTCCATGTTTTATGCCTCTCTATCCTACAATGACTTTTTCTTTGGGGAATTTGATTCTTGACGGATGGCTTTCCGCAAAGGCAAGAATCAAAGTAAGAACACCTATACGTCCAATAAACATGGTCATCATAAGAATCACTTTACACGCATTGTTCCATTCCGCCACTGCACCGGTTGTGAATCCCACTGTGCTGTAGGCAGAGATTGTCTCAAAAAGCACTGTTCCCACTGTATGGTTCCCTGTATCAAACACAAGAATCAGAAAGAATGCCGAGGATATAAGGAAAATGGAAAAACAAAAAATAAAAGCTGCTTTCAAAACCACGGAGTCGTCAATTTCTCTATGAAAGAGGACAATATGCTCACGTCCTCTGATTTTGGCCCACATGAAGAGAATCAGAATAATAAAGGTTGTGGTTTTAATGCCGCCTGCCGTTGACACAGGCCCTGCCCCGATAAACATCAGTCCCATGTTCAATGCCATGGATGCTTTTCCCATAGCTTCCGCAGGAATCATATTAAAACCGGCCATACGGGCTGATACAGACTGAAAAAATGAAATCATCCACTGATCCTGTATATCAAACCCGCCTAATGTTGCAGGATTCTGACGTTCCAGAAGATAAAACAGAACTGTCCCCGCCGCTGTCAGGAAAAGACCTGCTGTCAGAACGATTTTGCTGTGAACTGTCAGCCTCCGCCATGATCTCTTTTTCCAAAGATCATCTAATACAATAAATCCCATTCCGCCCAGAACCATCGTAACCAATACAGATGCATGAACCAGAGGATGTTCTGTAAACGGAGTCATGGAAGAGGAATTGCCCATCAGATCAAATCCGGAATTGCAGAATGATGACACCGCTTCCCAGTATCCCAGATATATTCCTTTGAATCCATAAGTAAAATAAAGGTTGACTGCCATTACTGTTCCTGACAGAAATTCGATACAGAGGGTAAACCATGCAATTTTCTGTACAAGAGCCACCATGCCTGACGGCGTCTGCATATTGAAAGATTCCTGAATCATCAGTCTCTGCTGCAGACCGATACGGCGTCCTCTCGTAATTCCCAAAATCCCTGCAATGGTCATAATGCCCAATGCCCCGGTCTGTACAAGGCAGATGATAATCAGCTGCCCGATCCAGCTGAGATCAGACTGGATATCAATCATGGACATACCTGTCACGCTGACCGCACTGACAGAGGTAAACAGGGCATCCATAAAATGAATTTCAGATTCTCCCGTCTGTGCTGCAGGAAGCATCAGAAGAAGTGCGCCTGTCAGCATCAGCAGCATGAACCCCAGTACAATCTGTATGCTCCGGTAGAGCTGCATCGGTATATGAATTCTCAAATACTGCATAGACTCTCCTTGCTGTGAATCTTGATTTTATTTCCATTATAGCCGTTTTACCGGGAATAACAATATATCTCCGACTCAGGAAAAATTTCTTTTTTCTCCTGATCCGTTTTAAGGATTATCATCCCCGGCTGAATGGATGCTTCTTCCCTGCACTGCAGTCTTCCGCCAAAACGGGTCTGCCATTCTTTCCAGTTTTTTCCCCGAAATCCCATAATTTTAGAACGGTCCCGCGGATGGCACATAATGTTTTTTGGGGAACCTTTCATGTTTTTCCATGTGTGATTGACTGCATGGCGGAAAAGGTATTGATCGGTCAGTTCTCCCATAGCCGGATGGTAGGGACCTGCCAAAAACGAACCGCCTCTGTCTAATTCTTCCGTAGCCTGCAGTCCCGTCCGGATGACTGGAATAGAATGGCGGCCGTAATATTTTTTTAAGAATGCGCAGGCGCACAGAGCTGATTCCAGTGTGCAGGGACTGTATTGCCCCTGTCTCCATGAATCTGCCAGCGCTGTCCCTTCCAGCACAAGCACCGGATAAATTCTGATAAAGTCCGGATGCAGTCTGACTCCCCGACGGGCTGTCCGGCGCAAAGATGCACCATCTTCTCCGGGAAGTCCCACCATGAACTGAAGGCCAACTGAAAGTCCCGCCTTTTTAAGCTGCTGTACAGCCAGACACACCTGTTCTGCGGTATGGCCTCTTTCCGATTTTTTCAGAACTTCCTGATCCATGCTCTGAACTCCCAGCTCTACGGTTCGCACTCCGCCGTCAAGAAGGATCTGCAGAATCTGTTCATCAATGGCATCGGGACGGGTGGAAATGCGTATAGCTGTTATCCTGCCTTCCCGCATCGCTTCCGATGCCGGTTTAAGAAGTGCCTTTATCAAATGCGGGGGAAGTGCTGTGAATGTACCCCCGTAAAAAGCGGCTTCCCATTGTTTTTGTTCTCCCGGCCCGGTGGTATATAAATTGATCTTATTTCTGACTTCTTCGGGTGTTACCGGCGTTGTCCGGCCTGTGATTCTGACCTGATTGCAGAAGACACACTGGTGGGGACAGCCTGAATGAGGAATAAATAATGGAATAATTGAATGTTTCACTTTGATATTTCTCCCTGTAAAACTGTGGGCATAATAAAAATAAAACGGACCCTCCGGCCCGTTTTATCATCAGTTCATGCTTCTGGATCCTGATCTGCCGTGGCAATTACGGACAAAATATCATGCCGGGTAATAATCCCCACCAGCCGTTTAGGTTTGTCAATCACGGGAACTGACTTCAGATGCTCGTCAATCATCAGTGTGGTAATCGTTTCCATATCTGTTTCAGGAGTGACGCAGCGCACATCTTTTGTCATAATTTCCGAAGCTTTGGTCGCCAGCAGTTTGCGGAATGACTCCTCATATTTCCCATATCCGTAATAGTAAATGCTCGCTCCTAATACATCAAAGTACTGGGGAATATAGGGGCGTGCCTTTTTATACAGAAGATCTCCCTCGGAAATAATGCCCAGCAGTTCATTGTCTTCTCCTGTTACAGGAACTGCTGACACCGGATGTCTGACAAAAAGACGGACCAGTTCCTGAATCGTAGTGTCAGAAGTCACCGTCAGTACGTACTTTGTCATAAAATCTTTAGCCCGGTATATCTTATCTGCCATAAAATCTCCCCTCTTTTCTGTTTTATCTGTCTGTATCATCTCATGAATAAAAAAAAAGGTCAAATATTATCTTTTCACAAATGGTACGGCTCATGTCTGCTGATTTTTACAGACCGGTAGAGTTGTTCCATCAAAATCAAACGGGCCATTTGATGTGTCAGCGTCAGGGGTCCCAGGGAAAGGCGGAGATCTGCCCTTTCCCTGATGTGCCCCCCTGTTCCGAATGGCCCTCCTACAGCAAAGAAGAAATGGCTGATGCCCTGAACAGTCCTGCTGTCTATGTATCCGGACAGATCAGGGGATGACATTTCCCGGCCCTGGGTATCCAGCAGAATAAGGTGTCCTTCATTCGGCAAAGCCCGGAGCATTTTATCAGCTTCTGCATTCAGCACCTGTTCCCGCTGTGCCGTAGAAGGGTTTTCCGGCATTTTTTCTTCTGTCCATTCCCG
>DIDD01000104.1:0-1247 GCA_002417965.1 Veillonellaceae bacterium UBA5809 | reverse complement strand
GTAGATTCCTGTCCATTGTGTGTGTAGGTAAGCGTAATTTTTTCTCCCGGTTTATGCTGATCCAGAAGGTTTCTCAGTTCAGAAACGGTATTTACCGCCTGGCCGTCGACAGCCGTCACATAGTCACCCATCTGTACCGCTGTCAGACTGAGCGGACTCTGGGGGGCGATTTTCATGACCAGAATTCCTTTTTGGTCCGCATCCCAGGAATATCCATAGCGGGCGGCAATGTCTTTATCGGCTCCGTAAAGTCCCAGGTATGCCCGCGTCACATGGCCGTTTCTGATCAATTCCTCAATAACGCCTTTAACCTGGTTGATGGGAATGGCAAAGCCCATTCCCTCCACCCCTTCTTTAGCAATTTTCGCACTGTTGATTCCCACAACTTTTCCATCGGTAGTAACCAGCGCTCCCCCTGAATTTCCGGGGTTGATCGCCGCATCGGTCTGAATCAGTTTAAAGCGCTGCTCCATTTCATCCAATGTGCGGTTCAGCGCACTGACCACGCCTACCGTCACGGTTCCCTGAAATTCAAGTCCCAGGGGATTTCCTATAGCCACAACCGTTTCTCCTACCTGCAGCTGATCCGAATCTCCCAGTTCAGCTACCGGAAGATCCTGAATCTCTTCGATCTTGACAACAGCCAGATCAGTAGACGGATCTGTTCCCACAACTTTTCCTGAAACCGTTTTTCCGCTGGAAAGAGATACATTGACGTCTTTGCTTCCGGATACGACATGGTTGTTAGTGACGATATATCCTCTTTTGTCAAAAATGACACCGGATCCGACACTTTGCCCTACTTCCACCCGTCGGTTGAATATATCCCTGTCATAAACTTTTGTGGTAATTCCCACCACGGCAGGTCCGACTTTCTTGACCGCCTGCACAACCGGCGTATTGCGGACTGCCGGGAGTTCGCCGGCACTTCCCGACCGGGCCTGCTGCGGCATGCTGTATGATGAATCATGCCCGCTCCCAAAAGGCGTTCCATGGTAATAATATCCTCCTGCAGCTCCTATGAGACGCAGAAAAACTGCCGCCGCTGCCAGTTTTCTTTTGCTCTTTTTCCCTTCTGTATGCTGTTCCGGCATGGTTTTCCCGCCTGTTTCTATTTTTTTTCCAAGTTTTTCCCGACCCTTCCATACCCCCCCAATCTTTTGTTATTCTTCCGCCTTTTTATCCATTTATATTTTTAAAATTATTTTATTCCTTCTTTTATACCACATCTGACTTTCCTGACACAA
>DIDD01000131.1 GCA_002417965.1 Veillonellaceae bacterium UBA5809 | reverse complement strand
GACCGGGCATGACTGGAAAAACACACAGGAAGAAGGCGGATCCTATCAGGGACATGCCATGCGGTTTTACACCTTCTCTGATCCGGTGGAAAGTTTGATTGAAGATATACGTATCCTCCGCTCCCATCCCCTGGTCTCTTCCCATATTCCCATTTATGGATGTCTTTATGATATTGAGACTGGAAAACTCAGTGAAATCAAAGAGGCTTCCCGCGCAGGAGCTCCCCGCTGATAAAAATAAGATCCCGTGCATTGCTTTATACTGTATGCAGGGATCTTATTTTATTTCCGTGAGGAAAAAGGCTTCTCTGCAAAAAGGGATGCTGTCATACGCGCCATTTTTTCTCCGTCAAATCCTCCGTAAATCCGTTCCATGGCCCCGCGTGTAACCAGCCATACCTTTCCCGCATGCCGGCATTCATATGCCTGCATGCGGGCGGCCCGGTGCCCCGATCCGGCAGCCGCGCTCCTTACATCTCCGGAAGGTCTGTTCCATAATTCAGCTGCTTCTATAGAAGAGAAAACAAATAGAAGCGGATTGACTAAAAATATTTTTCCCGTCCGTCCGGACGCTTTATCCAACAAACTCTTCCTGACAAGCACCGACGTACCTGACCGGCGGATATGGCCGCCCGCCGAATTTTCCTCCATCCCTCTGCCGCATATATCTTCCACCTGCTGTTCTGACATTCCATACAATCCGCAGGCTTCCTGAAGCGTGCAGACTCCGTCCAGCGGACACTCTTCTTTTGCCTCCCTATAATCTGCCAGATCCGGAGAAATATCCGCTGCTTCGCACACCTGAAGCCCTTCTGCCGAAACAGTCACTGCCATTCCTACGGGAAGTCTTTTCCATTCCATATAAGCCTGCTTCGTCAGCAGAAACTTTCTCTCCGCCGCCTGTCCTTTGGGGAAGGGATCGCTTCTCTTTGTCATTTCAGCCCGAAAGATAAAAAGATTTTGCCCCTCCACCTGCCAGGCCAGAAACGGCGGCGGCAGACGGCGTGACAGATACGCTTCATAAGCAGCCCCTCCCTCGCGGTCACTGACATCTTTATGCAGCCATATCTTTAACATAACTTGCCCCTCCTCTGCTGTGTTTTACATGCTGCCCCAAAGCCTTTGCTTATACAAAACATCTGTTTAAATTCATGACTGCTCTCTGAGCAAAAATGAAGGGGCCCCATGATGAAAGAAGGAGGAATCCGCCTCCCCGGAAAAAACCTGCGGAGCCTCTCCCGGATTCAGCATCCGCACATAAATCTCAGGCGCGCCCTGCCGTGGGATTTTAACTATCCATTCCGCCATAGTCCGCTCTGTGCCCGGCCCCAGCCCTGTCCTGAAAATACTGTTTTCAGGACCGTCATGACGGTCCTGGCTGAAAAGCATAAATTCCTGCATTGTATATGGACGGGGAGTCTGATCAAGAAGCTGACCGATACGGCGGTCTCTGGCAGTACTACTTGCCCCGTCAAAACGGTTAAGCACCTGCATGGAACTCATTTTATAATGATTCGTATGATGAAGCGTACCATTTTTTATTTTTTTTACTGCAGTCATACCGCCGGGACCAATTTCTACCTCTGCAGTCTCAGTCCGGTCTGCCAGCATAAGAAACTGGGGACCGAGGAAAAGAGCTTTCTGCTTCAGCGCCTCCTCCACCGTCCCGCACCGGCTGAGCAGTTTCTCATACAATCCATGGGTATATACCATTCCCCGTCTTTCCTGTTTCGGTATGGAAGACGCTGCCGCTCCCACCACAGCCAGTCCTTTTTCATTTACTCCCGCTTTGAGACTCATACGGTCTCCTTTTGTTTCATAAATTCCAAAATAAGAGTAACCTTTTTCCGGTACGGTCAAACGAAGCACCTGCTGATAATCCGGAATACGGTCTCTGTTTTTGGCCAAAATCGTTCCTCCGCCCTCAGCAGCTGTTCCTGCCGCTGCCCATAGCGTACACGCATGGACAGACTGCAATGGGAGGCATACCGCAAGCAGTACACCTGCCAAAAAATTTTGTAATTTCATGCTCCGTCCTCCTCCCCTTTCTCTCCCCAGTATATCACCCCGTCTTTTATCTGTTGCCTAAATAAATTCTTCCATATATAAAGATTTTTTTATGATAGCACATATAGTTGAATATTCAACTATATGTGCTATCATAAAAAAAGGAGGAGTCATGGAACAAAACATTCTGCACAGCCGGATATTAAGAAAAATAGGGGCCATCGCCCGATATATCCAGATGATCAATGATACACATTTTCGGACTTTAGGCTTGGAAAAGGGACAATTTATTTTCCTGACCCGCATTTATGAAAATAAAGGAATTACGCAAATCCGCTTATCCTGTCTGCTTCATGTAGACAAAGGAACTACCGCAAAAGCCGTCAGGAAAATGGAAGAAAAAAATTTGATCATCCGTCAGCGTGATCAATCAGACCGGCGTATTCTGCATCTTTATCCGACAGACCGGGGCTGTCTTCTATATCATCTGATCCTCAAAGAGGAAAATAGAAATATAGCGCTGTTTTGGGAAGGAATTCCGCCGGAAGACCAAAAAATTGCAGAACGTGTCTTGACCAGTTATACTGCAAAAATAACTTCATCCCGGACATCTCCCTGAGACATTTCCCCATCAGGTACAAAGAAAGGATTTTCATTATGAATCATAACATGGCCATCAGTGAATACCGCCCCTCTTATGAATCAGAAGTCATACGCCTGATTCTCACTATTCAGCAGGAAGAATTTCAGCTTCCTGTATCTGCCGCAGATCAGCCCGACCTGCAGAATATTCCTTCTCTATATCAAAAGAACGGAAATTTCTGGGTTGCTTTATACAATGGCCGCCCCGTAGGTACTCTTGGCTTGCTTTTACTGGATAATCATCAGGCGGCTCTTCGGAAAATGTTTGTAAAAAAAAATTTCCGCGGCCCTTCTTTCGGCGCTGCTTCCTCGCTCATGAACCAGGCCGTCAGCTGGGCGGAGTCCCATCAGATCACCGATCTGTTTCTGGGTACCGCCGATGCCTTCCGCCGGGCTCATCACTTTTATGAAAACCATCACTTCCAGCAGATATCCAGAGAAAATCTCCCACCCCGTTTCTCTGCCATGAAAATTGATACCCGTTTTTATCATCGTCACATTGATTGATATCCTTCTGATAAAGACCTTCAATAAAAAAGCTTCCCGGTTCATTGAATATCCTTCATATAAAAGATGCCCTCTTGGGACGGATCTGCAGATCCGTCCCAAGAGGGCATCTTTTTAATAAAACACACTGTATTCTCCGCAGTTTTACATCAATCATCCGCAGCATCAGTTTCTTACTTGCAGCAGTCATGACCCGGACAGGAAAATAAACTGATTTCCCGGTCCGCTGCAGACGGCATGGGTCTGTCTGTAATAACCGCATGGGGCGGGAGACCGCCGCAAAGCACAGGAGAAACAGGGTTGTGGAAAAATACCGGCATTTTCTCCTGATGAGTTCTTCGGCTGGCATAACAATAAAGACATCCGTGCCGACAGGAATCATAGGTCCCTATATCAACGCTGACCATACAGCGGCATAAATCACGCTGTCCCGGATCCTTGCGGTAACGGACCGGGAATCCGCATACTTTTCCGACATCTTCCGGATCTATGCAGGCTGCATCCATACAGCCTGCAATGCCCTGCAGACACGGTTCACAGCATGCCCCCAGTTTGATATGATGACGTTCTGCAGAAACGGCAAATCCCGCTGCAGCGGTTCTTTTATCAGTATCATTCGGAACAAGGACTCCCATTGATTTCATCACTGACTGGATATGCGGATACATATCCAGAAAACTAAACAGGCAGCGGTCCGTATATCCTTCCATCTGTTCTGCCAGCTCTTCAAAGGCCTGCATATGATATGCCACCGGCATGTCTTCTGTTACAATGACTGGGTCATACCTCCATATCACTCTTTCCCGTCCGACAACTGATGATAACCGGCGGAATACTGACACCATTTCTCTTTTTTCAGGTACATTTCCCTCCCACACGCCGCCGTAAGGAGTGATCGTAAATTCAAAATAAAAAGGAATGCCTCTTTTCTCTATTTCAGGAAGACAGGGAAGAAAAGGCTCTGGATTTTTGCTCCAGAAAACAATACATTCGGCCGCCTGGGAGTCAAGACGGACACGGCTGAAGTGCAGCGGATTATGGGGATTGGGGATCAGCGCAAATCCCTCCCTGATCCGGTTCATAAACCATGGACCGTAAAACGCAGGTATATCCGTTCTCCTGCTGGCACTGACAATCATTCTGCAAACCGCCTTTCTCCAATCCCCGCTGCCGGGCATATCCTGTCATTTTCCTATGCCGGCAGGCCTTTCTGTTCTCAATATCCGCACAGTTTTATAAATGCATTTTTTCTGCAGGAATTCCTTCCACTGCAAGCAGCTTGATTTTTTTGTCAATTCCGCCCGAATATCCGGTAAGCCGTCCTCCGGCCCCGATAATACGGTGACAAGGGATGAAAATCGGTATCGGATTTCGTCCCACTGCCTGTCCCACTGCACGGGGTGAAGTACGGTGTTCCCGGTCTTCTTTATTCAGTCTTTCAGCAATACTCCCATACGTAATCATTTGTCCATATGGAACCCGGCTTATTTGCTTCCATACACGTTTTTGAAAAGCTGTCCCCTCCGGCCTGCAGGGTATTGAAAATGCCGGTTCTCCTCCCTGGAAATAAATACGAAGCCATTTTGCCGCTTTGTGCAAAACGGGAATTTTTTCAGCTTCTGTTCCATATATTCCGGAAATGCCATCACGTTTCAATCTGCCGATTTCCAATTCCGTAATATTTTCTCCGTCACTGCACAGTGTAAGATTTCCCAATGGGGAAGACTGCTCCAGATAATATTTCATAAACATTCTCCATTTTTGTCCGTCAATCCTGAAAAAACGTCTTTTCTGCCAGTAAATATCCAGTAATCAGAACCCCTGCTTCTGTCAATCCTCTTTCATCCATTTCATCAAACCGGGATTTTATGGGACTGTCTATATCCAGAACCCCGAGAAATATGTCTCCTTTTTTCAAAGGAATAACAATTTCCGACCGTGAAGCCAGGTCGCACGCAATATGATTAGTACAGGCATGCACATCATCAACCCGCTGAACCGCACCCGTAACAGCCGCCGTCCCGCATACCCCCTGTCCGGCATCAATTTCCGTCTGCGCCGGCTTTCCCTGAAACGGTCCGAGAACGAGACGTCCTTTTTTCCACAGATAAAATCCGCACCAGTTAATATCCTGTAAAAATAAATTCAGTATAGCTGAGGAATTCGCCAAAAAAGCACAGTCATCGCCGCCCTCTCCGGCCGCCTTGGACAGTTCCTTCTTGATATATCCATACATTTCATCCTTCTTCAGACCCTTAGGTACCGTAATATTCATATTTTTCCCTTTCGTTCTGTATTTCAGATTTCATTTCCCTGCCATAGATATTTTTCCGCCTGCCGCCATTTACTGTTTTTCCTGCTTCTTGATTGCGGCGTTTTCTTTTCCGCAGGGGAGAAAGACCGTAAAAACGCTGCCTTTTCCTACATGACTTTCAGCCTTGACATAACCTCCGTGCAGCTCCGCCAGCTGTTTGACAATGGCCAGTCCGATGCCTGTTCCTCCGCTCTTCCGGTCTCTTGATTTATCAGCTCTGTAAAAATGGTCAAATACATGGGGAAGATCACCTTCCGAAATACCTACTCCTGTATCTTGGACAGAAAAGAAGATAAGCCCCGGGCGGTCTGCATATCCTGATTCCACCGTCACAAAACCGCCCGGCGGCGTATAGCGTACAGCGTTGGTCAGCAGGTTATGAATCACCTGGCTGATTCTGTTTTCATCAGCCAGAACCACTCCGGTATCCGTCCCCCGGCAGGCAACCGTCACCCCTTTTGCTTCAGCCAGGGGCTGAATACCGCCTGCAGCTTTTACCAAAATATCATAAATATGCACCGGCTGCTTTTCCAAACGGAGCTGTCCCGCCTCCGCCAATGACAGATCTCTCAGGTCATGAATTAAATGATTGAGATGCAGTGTTTCTTCATGCAGTGACTCCAGCTGCTCCCGGTCAGGCTCAATAACCCCCTCCATCATTCCTTCCAGATTTCCCTGAATGATAGTCAGCGGTGTACGCAGTTCATGAGCCACATCTGCCAGAAACTGCTTCCTCAGGCGGTGATTCGTTTCCAGCGTTTCACTCATGCGGTTAAAGGCATGCGCCAGTTCTTCCACTTCATCATTGGTATGCACATCAACCCGCTGATCAAAATGTCCCTTTTCAATCTCCCGTGCGGCTGCGTTCAGCTTCCGGAGAGGGATCGTAATGCTTCGGGCCAGCAAAAAACTGGCCCCCAGGCCTACAGCCATAATTCCTCCGCCCACCCAGATAAGGGACTGATGCACCGACTCAAGAAAATCAAGCTCCGACTGACCCATCATGCTGCCGTGCATGCCATGCATGCCGGCCATGCCCAGATGTCCGTACAGTTTAACCAGATAATTTCCGAACAATCCGGCCATCTGCTGGTTCATCAGGTAAATCATAACCGATACCGTAACGGCAATGAGCAGAAAAATCAGGCCTGCAATCCGGTATGCAAGACTAATCATGGCCATCCTCCGAGAATTTATAACCAATCCCGTAAACAGTTTGTATATAAGCTGGTTTTTTAGGATCCGCCTCAATCTTTCGCCTTACATTTTTAATATGGGCATCCATAGTCCTCTCATATCCTTCAAAGGCATATCCCTGCACGAGATCCACCAGCTGGAGCCGGGTAAATGTGCGTCCCTGCTGGGATGCCATCACTTCCAAAAGACGGAATTCCGTAGGCGTCAGATCAATGACCCGGTCACCGCACGTCACCACATGCCTGTCCCCGTCAATCAGAAAAGGCCCTGCACGCAGAATATGTCCTTCCGGTCTGTCCTTCTGTGTCCGGCGCAGAATGGCTTTTGCACGCGCAACAACTTCGCGGGGACTGAAAGGCTTTGTCACATAATCATCTGCGCCGATTTCGAGTCCTTCCAGACGGTCTGCCTCTTCGTCTCTTGCCGTCAGCATAAGCACCGCCGTATCACCGTCTTCCCGGCGTATACGGCGGCATACTTCACATCCATCCAGCCCCGGAAGCATTAAATCCAGAATCACAATATCCGGATGCTTTTCTCCCGTTTGCTGAAGCGCTCCATAACCGTCATGGGCTATATAAGTTAAAAAATTCTCTTTATCAAAATACATTTTTAGAAGCTTTGTGATTTTAACATCATCATCAACAATCAAAACCGAATAAGGCATGAAAATCCTCCTTTCTTTTCTGATTATATACTATCATCCAATCATGAAAATCTTGTGAACTCCAAACCTGTTAAAACGGACTCTGTCCCATGCCTATATATTATCATATATGGAAACAGCAGGACTCAATATCCGGCCTTCCATCTCATGTTTTCACCGCAAAATAAAGAATCTGGCATAATGCCATTCCGCTTTACAGATATTCATTTCTGATTTCCTTGCCTGTCCGGCGTATACTGATATATGACGCTATATAAAAAAGGAGCTTTTACATGTGGAATCAGTCCGTTGTCTGTTTAATTTTTTTGAGTTTTATGCTGGGCACCTGTGAATTTATTATGATTGGAATTCTCCCTGATCTATCGGAAGATCTTTCCGTATCTCTGCCGCAGGCCGGGATGCTGATTTCCTACTTTGCCATGGCCTATGCCTTGGGGACACCTCTTATTTCTGTCTTCGCCAGCCGTTTTATCCGTTATCGTTTTATGATATGGATGACTCTTCTCTTTATTGCAGCAAACGGTATAACCATATGGATCAGCAATTACACGCTCCTGCTGATACTCCGTGTTTTTCTGGCTGTCATCTCAGGCGCGCTGATTTCCGTATCCATGACGTTTGCTCCTGATATTGCTCCCCGCCGGTATCTTCCCTCTGTCGTTTCATGGATTTTCGCAGGATTCTCCATAGCCGCTGTTATCGGCGTCCCGCTGGGAACACTGGCTGCACAGATCATTTCCTGGCGCTGGATCTTTTTGGCTATCGCCCTGCTGTCCGCAGCCGATCTTTTCTTTATGCTTCATGCTCTTCCCCGTACGGAAAAAACAAGAAACAGCCATACCTCCTTCGATGAACAGCTGCGTCTGCTGACCGACCGGAGAGTCATGATGACCATGGGCGTAATTTTTTTCACAGCAGCCGGTAACTATTGCTGGTATGCCTATCTCACTCCTCTTTTGGAACAGGGACTTCATCTGCCGGGATCATGGACAAGCGCGGTCCTCTTCCTGTTTGGATGTGCCACTATTCTTTCCAATCTTCTCAGCGGACGTGTGGCCGCTGCCGGGGGAATGCTGACACTCGCGCCGGTTCTCGGTGTTAATGCTCTGATTCTTGCAGTCCTTCCTTTTTCTCTTAATTATCCCGCCGCCGGAGTTTTTATAATTTTGCTTCTGGGTGTTTTTCTCTATATGCTCAATGCCAGTGTGCAGATTCATATCCTCCGCATTTCTTCCGTCTCCTATCCCGGTACAGGCATTATGGCCGGCGCATCCAATCCCACCGCATTTAATGCCGGTATTGCACTGGGAACCGCGCTGGGAAGTCTGACTGTAGAACATACAGGAATCGCCTATACCGCTTTCCCCGGTGTGCTCCTGATCTGCACCGGAACACTTCTCTGTTATTGGCTGATGAGACCCGAACGTATCCGGCTCAGCCGAATTTCATTCCGCTCCTGATTCCGTTATGCGGGAATAGATCTATCATGAAATATGAATATCATAAAGCCTTTCCATGACGATCTTTGTATAGAGTTGTATATAAAAAAAACCGGGATATACTAAAAGCATACTTTGATTATGAGGTGATGCCATGTCAGACCCAATGATGCCTGATTTTCTGAAACTAGCCCTATATATGCTGATTGTATTCTATTCCAACGTAGTGCAGGCCCTGACCGGATTTGCCGGTGTGATGTTATCCATTCCCCCGCTGATTCTCCTCTACGGTCCTGATACCGCCAAGGGTGTCATCAATATTCTGAGCTGGCTGATCTGTCTTCTGATCGCCTGGCAGAACCGTCAGTATACACAATGGAAACAAGTCCGCCATATTGTGCTTTACATGCTCGCAGGAATGATGCTGGGAATTTTTCTGTACCGCCATATCGATGCCTCATTTCTGGTGCCCTTTTACGGCCTGATCATCGTCTGCGTCGCTTTGAAAAATCTTTTTCTGAAACCGCAGGACAGGCCGCTGCCCGAATGGATCTACACCCTGGTCCTCTTCGGCGCCGGTATTATCCATGGAATGTTCGTATCCGGCGGGGCCCTCCTCGTTATTTATCTGGCCGCCAAATTTAAAGACAAATACTTATTCCGCGCCAATGTAGCCTCTGTATGGTGCATCGTCAACCTTCTTCTGATTGGAGCAGATTTTCAAAAGGGAATCTATACTGCCCAGTTTTTCAAAATGACGGCCCTGGGCCTGATCCCGCTGGCCCTGGCTCTGTGGACAGGCAATAAAATCCACCGCAGAATTAATCAGACCGCTTTCCGCCGGGTAACTTACGTCCTTCTTTTGGCCGCGGGAAGCAGTATCCTCCTTTAAACAGGATTCACCGCTTTTCTTTTATCCTAATGCAGGGAACATGTTGATATTGTCAACACATTCCCTGTATTTTTTTGGGCTTTAATCCTGCATGCTGCAGATATTGACAAATATCCTATCATTGTTCAAAATAGTTATGTGAAAAACAATATGCAAAAAAGAGGCTGAATTATGAAAATATATTCTTTCAAAGCCCGGTGCTCCATTCTTTGCCTGGCTCTTGTCCTTATGTCCTTCGGTATTGCTCTGATTACCCAGGCCGGACTGGGCACCTCTCAAATTTCCGGAGTCCCTTACGTTCTCAGCCTTTTGCTGCCGGGTACATTCGGTGAATGGACATGGCTGATCAATGTCCTTTTTGTTGCCGCCGAATGGCTGATTATGAAACGTCCGTGGTATCCAGAACTATTTTCCCAGCTTCTGGTAGCCGCCGTATTTAGTTTTTTTATTGATCTGGGCATGTACCTGATACGGGGAATCCAGCCGCAGTGTTACAGCTCCCGGGCGGCACTTCTGTTTTTTGGATGTTTCCTTCTTTCTTTGGGCATTGACGGAGAATTAAGAGCGTCCTTGTCCATGACTCCGGGCGAAGGACTTGTGCAGGCTATCAGTATGTATACAGGTATTTTGTTCGACCGGGTAAAAATCGGTTTTGACTGTTGTCTGGTTCTGGCCGCCCTTTCTCTGTCCTGGTTTGGCTTGGGCCGTCTGGAAGGCATCCGTGAGGGGACACTGGCTGCTGCGCTCATAACCGGCCCCATGATCCGTGTCATTCATAAAATATAAGCCGTCAAAAAAAGCAGCCCCCTATAGCCTTACAGGCTTTTAAGGGAACTGCTTCTTTTTCTTATTTCACAGCCTTAGATGCTTTTTTTGCACATATAGGACAGCCCGGCTCATGGCTGCACATGGGGCAGCTTCCGCCATGGCCGCAGGAGGCACATCCCCCGCGGTTCTTTACCATATGATATACTGCCCATGCAAACAACACAGCAATAACAGCCAATACAGCCATAGATGCGAGATTCACAGCAATTCCTCCTTCCCTCAAATCACGCCTGCCGGTTATTCTTATACTAGAATCAGGATCTGGCTTCCGCCACTCCTGATTTAGGATGAACCTTCGGCCTGAAAATCATATAAATACCTGCGGCAATTAAGATAAAAGCCACTGCCTGACCCAATCCAAAGGCGGCCCCGTAGAACAGCCAGCTGCCCAGCTGATAAGTAATCAAAGCAAGTGAATAGCCGATCATGACCTGAAATCCAATCGCCAGGGCAGCCCACCTGCGGCTGTTCATTTCTCTGGCAATCGTGGCCATGGCCACAATGCAGGGAGGATCAAAAAGGTTCAGGATCATAAACGAAAAAGCGGCAATGGGCGTAAACATTGTCCGGATGCCCTCCATCACCATGGCATCATTATCTGCATCAGCAACTCCATTCAAAACTGCCAATGTACCGATAGCCTGCTCTTTGGCCATCTCGGCGCTCACTACAGCAACTGCTCCCTTCCAGTCACCCAGTCCCAGGGGCGCAAAAATCCATGCAATCGCGTGACCGATCGCTGCAATCATGCTGTCTTCAATTTCCACCATGTCCATGGTAAAGCTGAAGCTTGAAAGAAACCAGATGACAACGCAGGCTGTAAAAATAATCGTTCCTGCTTTAATGATAAAGCCTCTGGCCCTTTCCCACATATGAATCATAACTCCCTTGAATGAAGGAATATGATAAGCAGGAAGTTCCATAACAAAAGGCGCCGGATCTCCGCCGAAATACATCGTTTTTTTCAAAGCTATGCCGGAGAGGACAATCACGGCCATCCCCAGGAAATACATGGCCGGAGCAATAAAGATCGAACCCGGGAAAAATGTAGATGTGATCATGGCAATGATTACTGATTTGGCTGTACATGGAATAAATGTACAGAGCATGATCGTCATCCGGCGGTCCCGTTCATTTTCAATCGTCCGGGCGGCCATAACTGCAGGAACACCGCAGCCAGTACCAATCAGAATGGGAATAAAGGATTTGCCGGACAGTCCGAACTTGCGGAAAATACGGTCCATGATAAATGCGACCCGGGCCATATAACCGGAATCCTCCAGAAGGGACAGGAAAAAGAAAATCAAGAGAATCTGCGGAACAAATCCCAGTACTGTTCCGACTCCTCCTATAATACCGTCTACAATCAGGCTGTTCAGCCAGTCCGGTGCATTAATAGCTGCCAGTCCGTCGTTGGCAGCATTTGTGATAATGTCTCCGAAGAGCGTATCATTAACCCAGTCTGTCATCGTCTGTCCCAGAGACGTGACCGAAATATAATACATAAGTGTCATAATCGCTGCAAAAATAGGAAGTGCCAGAATCCTGTTTGTGACTACCCGGTCAATACGGTCGGATACAGTCATCTTCGTATCGGATTCACCCTTTTCAACAGCCAGGCCTACCAGCTTGGAAATATATGCATAACGCTGGTTGATGATGATGCTTTCCGCATCATCTTCCATTTCATTTTCACAGTCCTTGATGTGTTCTTCCACATGTGCCAGGACATCACTGCCCAACTGGAGTGCATCAGTAGCTTCATGGTCACGCTCAAAGACCTTGATCGCATACCACCGCAGAAGACGCCCCTCCGTTTTACCGGAAATTGATTCTTCAATATGGGCCAGTGCATGTTCCACACTGCCCGTAAATACATGGGGGAGTTCATGGTGTACGTGTACCTGTGCTTCTTGAAGCGCTTTTTCTGCAGCCTCCATGCAGCCCTTCCCTTTTAATGCACTGATTTCCACGACTTGGCAGCCCAGCATCTGTGACAGCCTTGCCATGTCGATGCGTGTTCTGCTTTTCTTAACCAGATCCATCATATTTACGGCAATCACAACCGGAATGCCTACTTCGATAAGCTGTGTCGTCAAATACAGATTCCGTTCAATGTTTGTTCCGTCTACAATATTCAGGATCACATCCGGCTGATCATTGACCAGATAATTCCTGGCTACTTTTTCTTCCAGTGAATAAGGGGATAAAGAATAGATCCCTGGAAGATCCTGGATAATGACATCCTTGTGTCCCTTCAGTACTCCATCTTTCTTTTCCACCGTTACCCCGGGCCAGTTTCCCACATACTGGGTACTGCCCGTCAATTCATTGAACAGCGTCGTTTTCCCGCAGTTGGGATTGCCCGCCAAAGCTATCTTAATTGCCATCTTATTCTCCTTCCGGAAACAAATATCCCGTTTCCTGCGCTTATGATCCGCTGCCGGTTATGCGGCAGGGGAACAGAACCATAAGAGCTTTTTCCGGTATATACCGGATCTGTTCTTTTCTACGCCCGTTTCTTTTTATTCGACTTCAACAGCTTCCGCTTCATCCTTACGGATTGACAGTTCATAGCCGCGCACGGTTAATTCAATAGGATCACCGAGCGGCGCCACCTTTCTGACATATACCTTTGTGCCCTTTGTAATTCCCATATCCATAATCCGCCGCTTCGTCTGACCGGTGCCGTTAAACTTGGCTACCGTTACAGTTTCTCCCACTTTAACATCCTTCAATGTTCTCATTCATTTCATCTCCGATCCCGGCAATTTCAAAACACATCAGCAGAAAATCCGTGAAGCGACTGATTGGTCAATAGCCACACGGCTTCCTTTAACCTGTATAATCAGGTTTCCCATAACCCGGCTGACTACAGTGACCTCCGCATCCACCACAAAACCCATATCCGCCAGATGCTGTCTCATCGTGTCTTTTCCCGAAATCTTCCGTATTACAACAGTTTCTCCGGCCGCCGCCAATGTCAATGGCATCATAATTCATTCCCACCCTCCTGTCCCGCAGTCATCAAATCCCCGGCCTGGATCTGCGGTCATTCACCGATGATGATAATAAGTATCATTATCTGATACTATGATGATAGTTTCCATTGGACGTTTTGTCAAATATTCAGATGCATTTTTTATAAATTTTCCCTGAGATATTTGATACCCATTCGGTGCAGTATACCCCCTTTCTAAAAGTTTCTTCCCTTCAAAAAACGATTTAAAAAATCACAACAACTCTCCATAGAAACGGATAAATCTCCGTTTTAAGATGTACACTGTGAAAATATAAGCCGTCAACAGACATGTCAATGCGGCAAAATAAACCGGCGGAAGCGGCACCAGCCCCAGATAACTGCCCCCGTGGGTAAAGGGAAGAAGCATGACAGCCGTCAAAGCGGATGCTGTAAATATTTCCACCTGTCCCGAAGCGCGGCTCTGGAGAAATGGAATACGGGGCGTACGCAGCATATGGATAATCAACATCTGGCTCCAGAGTGATTCCACAAACCACCCCGTCTGGAACATCTGCTCAAAATATAAATGCGCTGCTGCATTCTTCATCCCAAAAAGGCTGTCTGTCATAAGAGGGCAAAGAATAAAGTAGAGTCCGCCAAAAGTGACCATGTCAAAAAAAGAACTCGCAGGTCCCATCCACAACATAAATTTTGACAGCGAATCCGTATTCCATGTACGGGGCTTCTCCAAAAGCTCAGGATCCGTATTGTCCCAGGGAAGCGCCGTGCAGCTCAGATCATAAACCATATTTAAGAGCAGCAGCTGTATCGGCTGCATGGGAAGAAAAGGTAAAAAAATACTGGCTGCCAATATGGACAGGGCATTCCCGAAATTGGAACTCACCGTGATTTTAATATATTTAATCATATTTATATAGGTTCTCCGCCCTTCCCGGACCGCCTTGACCAAAACGGTCAGATCCGGCTGCATGAGAATGACCTGGGCGGCTTCCCGCGCTGCATCAGCGGCTGTATCTACCGCAAATGATACGTCCGCCGCTTCCATGGCCGGAAGATCATTCATGCCGTCTCCCATATATCCTGTCACATGTCCTCTTCCCCGGAGCAGCCTGATAACCTGTGCTTTCTGTTCCGGGCACATCCTGGCAAAAATCACGGTTTCCTCCGTCCGCTTTCCAAGCTCTTTTTCACCCATTTTTTCCATCTCCGGCCCGGTTATTACAGACCGGCAGGAAATCCCCAGTCTCCGGCATACGCTCTGTGCCGCAGCCGCTGTATCTCCTGTAAGAATCTTAATATTCACACCTTCGCACTGCAGCTGCCTGACAGCACTGTATGCCGATTTTTTGACAGGATCCCGGAAAACGATCCATCCTTCAAAAACCATATCCCTTTCATCACCGGGACCCCACATATGGCTGCCGTCTTCCACGGTTTTTGATGCCAGCGCCAAAAGGGTAAAACCTTTCTCATTCATCAATTCCGCCTGCTTTTTTATTGTCTGGAGAACGCGGCTGTCTATGGGAACAATCTCTCCGTCCCTGCGTACGGTACAGCAGACAGATAATACCTCTTCAGAAGCGCCCCTGGTAATCATATACTGATGTCTGTCCCGGATCACCACTGTGCTTCTGCGTCTTTTAAAATCGAAAGGAATTTTGCCTGTACAGGAAACATGTTCATACGCTGACAGCTCAAGCAGTCTTTTTTCTCGAATATTTTTTTGTACGGCCTCATCCATGGAGCCGCCGCTCTGATACAGACTGCCGAGAAACGCAAGCTCCGCCGCTTTTTTGGAAAACCGGCCCCAGGCATCATAAAAATCATCTGCATCCATATTCCCCTGTGTAACCGTTCCTGTTTTATCTGTACAGAGTATATCCATCGCCCCTATATTCTGCATGGCCCCGGGACTTTTAACCGCCGTCTTCTGCCGGTTCATGGCCGCAGTCCCCTTTGCCAGACAGGCGCTCACAATGACAGGCAGCATTTCCGGTGTCAGCCCCACAGCGACAGACAAAGCAAACAGGGCCGCCTCTGTCCAGTTTCCTTTTGTGAACCCGTTAATGACCCACACAGCAGGAACCATGAACACCATCCATCGAATCAGCAGATGGGAAATCCGCCTGATTCCTTTCTCAAATTCGGTGTTTCCCGCACCGTATCCCAACTGTGCAGCCATTTCTCCATACAGTGTCTGCATGCCTACTGATAAGGCAATCCCCCGTCCGGATCCGCCGATGACACGCGTCCCCATAAAAATAAGATTGTGATAATCTGTGACTGCCCCTTCTTCCTCTCCTTTCCTGCCTCCCGATTTTTCAACGACGCGGCTTTCTCCTGTAAGAACGGCCTGGCTAACAGATATCCTTGATCCTTCAAGAAGTCTTATATCCGCAGGCACTATATCTCCGGGGGACAGATACATCATATCCCCTGTTACAGCTTCCTCCAGCGGCATAGAGAAAAGTCCTCTTTCCTGACGTCTGACTGCCGCTGTCTCAGGCAGTCTTTTTTTCATTTCTCCTGCAGCCCTGTTGTTTTTCATTTTCTGCAGAAACTGTAAAATTCCTGACACGGCAATCATAATTCCTATGATGACCAATTCTGAATAATCTCCCTGTCCGGAGAATGACGCCGCTTTATCCGCGGCAAAGGAAAGCACCCCTACCGCAGTCAAAATAACCGTAAACGGATTGACAAAAGACAATACTGCCGCAGAAAGAAATCCTGGTCCTCTGTGATCCGGCAGTGCCCCGCTTCCATACCGTGTCCTCAGTTCATCAATATGTTTGACAGATACCCCCTCAGAACTGCTGTGCAAACACTTCATCAGTTCGGGTTCACAGACAGAAGATGCCCATTCCAGCCTCATCCTGACCTGTCTCTGAATTTCTTTCTGCTCAGCTTCTCTCTGTGTGATGTTTTTCATGTTCAAAAATTTCATAATTCTATACCTCCGGTCTTTTTATTGATACCGAAAGCACAGCCGGATTCTCTGACAGACGGCAGGATGAAACAGAGGGTATCTCATATCCCCTGACCGCCGCATATTCTGAATTTCCGCTGTGCCCGCCGTCGTCTTCCATATTCCACCTCCTGACTGTCCCGGCAGAGCAGCCTTCTGAATGTCTCCATCCGGCATACAAAAAAGCCCTGCCAATGCACAAAGACAATGACAGAGCCTCAATTCCAATATAACAAGAATACCTGCGGGCCAATATCATCGTCCAAGCTTTAACTCCGCAGGGCCATGAAATTGCATTATTCCATGCCTTGGATTCGACATGGACTGTTTACCTTCTCATAGTGTCTCCACTACTCCGCGGCAGCAACCCGTATCCCTGCGGTAGCCTCACCTACCGATATGATTTGTAAAACCAAAAACAGTGTAATTCTATCTCCTTAGAAAGTCAATCAAAAACTAGATTGAATTAAAATGTTTATACTTTATTCATCTTTTTCTTTGATAAATTTTTAATAAAAGACTGGGCTGTCAGTGCGGTTCCCATACATACACAGACGGGAAAGAGATAAGACGGCGAATACCGGGACAATTCCACCAGAAACACCGCTGCCGTAATAGGCATTTTCTGTGACAGCCCGAGAAACACCGCTGCCCCGACCAGAGCGGCTGCACCCGCCGAAATGGGAGCAAACATCTCATTCCATGCAAAAACAGAAGCCAGTGCAAGCATTCCCCCGAGCATCATCGTAGGCGTAATTCTTCCTCCAAAGGCTCCCGCCCGGGAGGCCAGCCACACGGCCGCCCATTTGGCTGCAAACAGCCCCAAAGCATAACTCCAGCCGATAGAACAGGTAAAGCTGAGCTGATTGCCCGCCTTTCCATTTCCCAGCACCTCCGGAAATACGGCGGCAATCAATCCGATCAATCCAAAAGCTCCTATAGAAACTGCGATGCTGCTGATTTTCATATGAGATACAGGAACAGCCCGGGTTAAGCTTTTTTCAAAAAGTGATACAGCGGCGGCAATCACTGGTCCCATAAAAAAAGCCCATATAATCAAGGTATCATCAAACTCAGGCTGGGGCAGCGGATACTGTACCAGATCTCCCAGACCCAGACGAACTACATAAACTGCAATTCCGCAGGTCAATACGGCCGACGCTACAGACACGGGCTTCCAGTCAATCAGCAGCGTTTCCAAAATAAAAATAACCGATGCCAGGGGTACATTATAAACAGCAGCCAGACCGGCACCGGCTGCACAGGCCATAACCAGTTTTTTTGCATCGTTGTCTACCTTAAATAAACGTATCCACTGTGCTGCAAAAGCAGCGCTGACCTCCCGGGGAGCCACCTCTCGCCCCAGAGGCGATCCCATAGCCACCGTCACAATCTGGAGAAAACCATGACACAGCGTAGTCACAAAGGGCATTCCCCGCTCCGGATGAAGAACCGCATTTTTGACGCTGACCAGAGGAGAACCCCACCGGTAAATTAAAAACCATCCAATTCCGGCCGCCGCTCCGCATATCAGAAGCACGCCCAAACGGTGGGCCGGTGTGACCGACTCTACCATTTCACGGAAGGAAATATCTCCGTAAATACCGCCGCTGTAAAACCATGCCTGTATATAATGAAGCGCTACAGTCAGCAAAAACCCGGTCAATCCTGCTGTCACACCTGATAAAATTAAAGCTGCCAGTGTTTTCCCACGAAGATGATCCATACAGTGTCCATTCTCCTTCTTCCAAAAAACGAACGGCGCTGTCTGCAGGACACTCCTCCATACATCGGCACGGAATATTCCTCCGCCGTCAATTTTACTCAGAATATCACAAAACAGACCGTCAGACCACCATTCGCACAGAGAATAGCTATAAAAAAAAGTAATAGCTCATTTTTTTATTGCCTCCTAC
>DIDD01000046.1 GCA_002417965.1 Veillonellaceae bacterium UBA5809 | reverse complement strand
GATCTGTCCTTCACTCTTCTGTGACTGGAGACCTGAAACAGCCCCGTTGTCCTTCATGGACTGCATGGAGGCCGCCGCCGCCGTGTCAATATCGGTGTCTGTCTTACGTCCTGCCGCAATGACCTGCATATAGGAATTGCTCCCGCCGGCTGTCACACTGTCCGGATCCGACGGCACTTCATCTGAAGGTTTTCCCTGTATGGCCAGTTCAAAGGGAAGGCGCAGCGTAATGACAGAATCAGCGCAGAATACCCGGGCATTCCCAAAGGCAAACTGATCTTCCGGTGTTTCTTTTCCGCACCCTGCCATAACCGCCGTCAATATGGCCAGAAGGAAAAACAAGACTGTTTTTTTCATGGATAACCACCTTTATTCTTAATGAATCATATGCTTTATTATAACATAAGAACCGCATTTGATACATGATCCCGCTCTGCAGAAGTACCCATAATATGATAGGATAAAAGAAATCTTCCGCACTGCCTCAGGAGGCTGCAGAAATCTTAACGACAGGAGAATTTATGCATATGTTTATAGGTATTATATCAGAATGGAATCCCTTCCACAGGGGCCATCTTTCTCTGATCCGCCAGGTCAGGGAACGGTGCGGAAATGCGCCTGTGGTTTCTGTCATGAGCGGCGCCTTTGTCCAGAGAGGCGAGCCGGCGCTGTTTGACAAGGGGACCCGCGCCCGCTGGGCTGTGCGGGGCGGCGCCGATGCCGTCATTGAACTGCCCGTGCGGATTGTCCTGCAGAGTGCTGACCGGTTTGCCGACGGAGCCGTCTGCCTGCTCGGCAGTCTGGGATGCACCCATATAGCGTTCGGCACGGAATCAGCGGAGGCTTCAGATCTGGAGGAGGCCTCCGCCTGGACGGAAACTGAAATCTTTTCCCATGATTTTCTCGAATGTCTGAAAAGCGGACTTTCTTATGCGGATTCAGTGACACAGGCCATGAAAAATCACCGGCCCGGTCTGGCTGATGCCCTGACGGAACCCAACAACATGCTGGGCTTTCAATATGTATCGGCCATACGCCGCCGCCGTCTTCCCCTGTCTGTCATTACGGTGCGCCGTGATGCCGCGCATCCTGTTTCCGCCACGGCCATGCGTGAAATGATCTGCAGCGGCCGCATGCCGTCATCCGGATGGCCCGGATTTTCCGCTTCCGAAGCCGTTTCGCTGGTGCAGTCGGGCCGGTACACTGACTACCGCCGCTATGAAGATGCCTGCCTTCTCACGGGACGGCAGAAAAACGCCGCAGAGCTCGGCGGAACGGGTCTGTTTTCAGAGGGGCTGGAAAACAGATGGGCCCGCTGCATGGAGGCGCCTTCTTATCCGGAGGCGCTGAGCCGGATTAAAAGCCGCCGTTATCTTTTCAGCCGCCTGAAAAGGACCGGCGCCTGTCTCCTGCTGGGGATTTCCGGACAGGCCGGCCAAAAGGGGCCTGTACCCTGCCCCGGATACGCCCGCCTGCTCGCCCTGCGGCGGACAAGCAGTCCGGTTCTCCGGGAAAGCCGCATTCCCGTCATTGTGCGTCCGGCCCGTGCCCGGCATGTGCTGGATCCGGAAAATCTCCGGTCTCTTCTGGATGATCTGAGGGCCTCTGATATGCAGTCCTTCTGTTTCCATGGCGGACCGTTCCGCCGGGGCGGGGAGGACTATATACACCCGCCTGAAATAATAGAATAAAAATTCATTCTTTACAGAGGCTGCTTTTGCCCGTATGATTAAAGAATATATTATCTGCAGGTCTGATTATGCCTGCAGCCAATCCCGGAGGTGCTTCATGGAATTTCAAACAAACCCAAGCATTATGGCTGCCTTTTTTCTTTACCTGGCCGTCATGATGGGTTTTGGCATTTACTATTCCCGAAAACAGCAGCAATTGTCTGATTACATTTTAGGAGACCGGAAGCTGGGCCCGTGGCTCACTTCCATGAGCGCGGAGGCTTCGGATATGAGCGGCTGGATGCTCATGGGCCTCCCCGGATATGCCTATCTGAACGGCATATCCGCATTCTGGACCGCTGCCGGACTGATTGCGGGCACATGGATGAACTGGGTCTTTGTATCCCGCCGTCTTCGGAATTACACAGAGGTCGCCAGCAACAGCCTGACGATTCCCGATTATCTTTCAAACCGTTTCCATGATGCAAAGGGCGGTCTGCGGCTGATCTGCGCCGTATTTATTCTCATTTTTTTCATTATTTATACGTCATCCGGTTTTGTTGCAGCAGGCAAACTGTTTGAAACCATTTTCCTGCTGAATTATACACAGGCCATGATTCTGGGCGCTTTTGTCGTCATTTTCTATACATTTCTCGGCGGATTCGCCGCGGTCTGCTGGACGGATTTCATTCAGGGATCCATGATGTTCTTTGCTGTTCTCGTTGTTCCCGTAACCGCCACGATGACCCTGGGCGGGCCGGTGGATGTCATGGCCCGTCTGACATCGGAAAATCCAGGGCTGTTCCAGCTCTTCGGACCGATATCGGGCAGCGCCGCCGCCATCGTCCTTCTTTCTTCCCTCGGCTGGGGCCTCGGCTATTTCGGGCAGCCCCATATTCTGGTGCGTTTCATGGCCATTAAGGATGACAGGGAATTAAAAAAATCCACCCATATTGCCATGAGCTGGGTCATTATTTCTCTGTTCTGCGCCGTGGCCATCGGTATCGTGGGCAGAGCCTATTTATCCTTCCCCCTGGAAAATGCGGAGGCGGAAAAGGTCTTTGTCATCATGTCCGAGCAGATGTTCCCCTCGTTTATCACAGGTCTTATATGGTCAGCCATTCTGGCTGCCATCATGAGCACGGCCTCTTCTCAGCTCCTTGTCACGGCTTCTGCCGTATCCCGTGATATTTATCAGTCTTTTATTCATCAGAATGCCCCGGAAAAGAGGCTGATTCTCGTCAGCCGCCTGACTGTGCTGGCTGTGGCCGCCTGTGCCGTGTTTCTGGCTTCTGATCCCGACAGTTACATCTTTCAGATGGTATCTTATGCCTGGGCAGGATTCGGCGCCTGCTTCGGACCGGCTGTCCTGATGTCCCTGTACTGGAAACGGATGACTCTCCGGGGCGCCTATGCAGGAATCATTATAGGCGGACTGACTGTGATTGTATGGAAATATTTTTCCTGGTTCGGACTGTATGAACTGGTCCCCGGGTTTTTCCTCTCTGCCGCCGCCATCTGGCTGGTCAGCCTTTATGACCGCGCTCCGTCCGCCGCCATTGAAAAAGAATTTGATGAAACGGTGCGCCGTTCTTCATCCCGGTAATCATAATAAATACCCACAGGAAAAGGGAGCACCCCGAGGTGCTCCCTTTTCCTGTGAGTATTCAATAAGCCGAGTTCTGTCCCGTCCGGAGACGGTGATGATTATCTATCTGGCCGGGAAATCACTTTCCCGTTCAAGCGACACAACCCGAAAGGTCAGCGGGCCGCTTCCTCCCTTTCCTATTCGGTCTTGCTTCAGATGGGGTTTACCAAGCCGGCCGGTTGCCCGAACCGCTGGTACGCTCTTACCGTACCGTTCCACCCTTACCGTTTTCACGGCGGTCTTCTTTTCTATGGCACTTTCCCTAGGGTTGCCCCCGCCGGACGTTATCCGGCATCCTGCCCTGTGAAGCTCGGACTTTCCTCAAACTGCCCATGGCAGCCTGCAATCATCTTTCCTACTCACTGGACAAGTATACCATGGAACCGGCATGATTTCAACCGGAAGGCCGTCCGAAAGTCATTCAGATATACTGGAATATATCCGCGGCGGTTGGATCTTCTTCAAACCGGACATCCCATCCCCGCTTTTCCCCTTCTTTTGACAGACGGGCGGCCATGGCCGGTATGATCCACTTTTCAGTACCGAAGTGCCCTCCGTCCGCCAGAAGCAGGCCTGAAGACGCCGCTTCCTGGGCTTCATGATACTTGACATCTCCCGTCACATACAGATCCGCGCCGGCTTTGCGGGCAGCTTCCGCAAATTCCGCACCGGCGCCGCCAAGGACCGCCACCGTGGAAACCATACGGTCCGTACATCCGCTGCAGCGGAGAACAGACAGTCCCAGACGGCTGCGCACATAGGCCAGCGCCTGAGGACCGGGAAGAGGTTTCTCCCATTCTCCTATACGTCCCATACTCCACCGGCGGCCCTGATTTTTCAGTCTGTAAATGTCATAGGCCGGTTCCTCATAGGGATGTACCCTGAGCACCGCCTCTACAGCTTTGGAAACCAGAGACTCGGGGAGAATGGTTTCAATTTTCACTTCCCTCACGGTTTCCGGCCTGCGCACTGCGCCTATAAAAGGATGCGCCCCTTCCTGAGGTGTAAACCGTCCCTCTCCTTTCATGGAAAAGCTGCATCCGCTGTACTGACCCGCTGCACCCGCACCGCTTGCATCCAGGGCGTGTCTTATGGTTTCAGCGGATTCTTCCGGAGCATACACGGCCAGCTTGCAGAGTTCCCGGGAACAGACAGGAATGAGCCCCCGCCTGTTGTGCAGTTCCAGGCGGTCTGCCAGTACATCGTTGACGCCGCCGTCAGCGGAGTCCAGATTGGTATGGGCCGCAAACACGCAGATGTCTCCGGCGCAGAGCAATGCCGCTGTGCGCCCCTTTTCCGTATCCGTGTCAATCTGCTGCAGGGCCCGGAAAAGAAAAGGATGATGGGAAATGATCATGTCCACGCCATGCTCTGCGGCATAGGCCGCGTTCTCTGCCGTGACATCCAGAGCCACCAATACTTTCCTGACTTTCTTTTTTGCACTCCCGATCTGCAGTCCCGGATGATCCCAGGATTCCGCCAGTTCCGGGGGCGCCCACTGATTCATGACTTCGATGATACGGCCTGCCTGTATTTCCATAAGAGCACCTCCAAAAAATCTTTTTCTTTCTGCGCTTCTTTTATGCGTCTGCGGCTTTTTTCCGACGGAGCCCCACCGGAAAGGCCGCGGATCAGCAGTTCCCTGCGGTGAATAAGGCCTGTCAGATGCCTGTCAAAGAGCCTTTCCTTTCTCTGCCAGTGAATCTGTCCTATTTCTTCCCACAGGGCGTCCTGGAACATCATCAGCCCCTTCCGGCACAGCATCATCTGATAAAGCTGCCCGTCTTCCAGAACAAAGGTCTCCTTGCCGATTTCCCATCCCCTGACAGCCAGCCAGTGCCGTACCTGTGAAACATGGTTCATGGGCTGGAGGAGAATCCATTCCAGCGAATCCGTCACTGCCGCGGATTCCTCCAGAACAGACAGCATCAGACCGCCTCCCATACCGGCAATAACCGCCCCCGATATTTCACCGGGCCGGATGACGGAAAGACCGTTCCCCAGCCGGACATCAATGCATTCTGAAAGTCCGCAGTCCCTGACGTGGGCTTCTGCCCGCTCTGCCGGCCCTCTGTGGATATCAGAGGCAATCATGTGCGTCACCTTTCCCAGGCGGCACAGCTCTATGGGCAGATAGCCGTGATCTGTTCCAATATCGGCAGCTGACTCACAGGCCGGCGCCAGTTCTGCCAGTTTCCGGATACGGGCTGAAATTTTCAAAAAAGTCCCTCCTGGTTTTTCAAGTACACAAAAAAGGCTGTCAGCCTATGCTGCAGCCTTGATTCTTCATGGTGGGCCCACCAGGGTTCGAACCTGGGACCAGCCGGTTATGAGCCGGCGGCTCTACCGCTGAGCTATAGGCCCGTCGTCAATAAAATATATTATACGCAGAAAATAAGAAAACGTCAAGAAAAGAATCATTCCCTGTTTTTTATTTATGCCCTGGCCCCGGTCCGCTGCTGAAACAACCGGGCAGGCAGTTCTTTTCGAATTCTGTTATAATAGAAATGATCTGTTATTTATCTGAATGAAAGGAGGACCTGAATGGATACCTATGCGGGCAAACATCTGCTGATTGACTGTTACGGATGCCGACCTGAATTTATCTCTTCGGAGGATCATCTCGCCCATGTCCTGGATGCAGCCTCACAGCAGCTGGATATGATGCCCGGCGATACATCTCTTTACGATGAGGAAGGGGAAATCATTCTCGCCGCTTTCAGCGCCGGCGCCCATATCTGCATTCATGCCTATCCCGATATGCACTATGCCGCCATCGACATTTACTGCTTCGATTCCGATCTGAATCCGTCCCAGGCCATGAAAACCTTCAGAACCATGCTGAAGCCGGAAAAGATCCGGGCTACATCCGTGCGGCGCGGCAATCTGGATGCCCATCCGGACATGCGCCCCAGAATCCGGTCCAAAACAACAGCTCTGCGGAAGATAAAGAACACCGGACGGCAGCTAAATGCCACCGGAAAGAAAGTCATCGGCTTTCTCCGGAGAAACCACAATCACGGCGGACCTCAATGAGATCCGCCGTGATTTTTTCCATATCTTATCTTTTTATTGTTCTCTCAGGCGTCCGCCCAGTTTTTCTACATTCCGGATAATATCAGCCACCCATTCATCGGTTTCTTTGTCAGTCAGCGTTTTTTCCGGATCGCGGAATTTCAGGGCATAAGCCATGCTCTTCCACCCTTCAGGAATCTGTTCCCCTTCATAAATATCAAAAAGGAAGCATGTCTCCATATGATTTCCCACTGCCCTGCGGACCGTATCCGTTACTGTTTCATTGGAGACCCCTGCCGGAATCAGGAATGCCAGGTCCCTCTCCGCCGCGGGGAACTTCGGCAGTTTTTTATAGCGTATTTCACCCGTACTGAAATCCTTCAGAACGGAAACCGGACATACAAGGCCGTAAATACTTCCATGAATTCCGTAATTGTCCGCCGCAGCCGGATGGAGTTCCCCAAAATCGGCCAATATTTTCCCGTCCTTCAGGAAAGAAGCACTCTGTCCCGGATGGAAAACCGGACACTGGGATCTTTTAATTTCATAATCTTCAATTCCCAGGGCTGCCATCACATCCTCCGCCATGCCTTTTACATCCCAAAAATCATAGTTCCTTTTCTCATTGGGATATCCCGGTTCGTTGACAGGCCCTGTCATCACGGCGGCAATCATCAGTTCCTCGTCAGGAAGCTCCGTGATGGGAAGGGACTTGGGATAAAATACATGGCCCGTTTCAAACAGGGCAATCCGTTCATTTTTCTGCGCCATATTATACTGAACAGCCTGCATCAGTCCCGGCAGAAGGGTCGTGCGTACAAAGGGGTATTCTTCCGAGATGGGATTTAAGATGGGAATGGCCTGATAAACACGGTCCGTTTCCGGATAATTCAGCTTTTTAAGGGAATCCTTATGCATGAAGCTGAAAGTAACCGCTTCAGACAGCCCGTCTTCACGAAGGGCATCGGCCGCGCTCATCATGATTTCTGTCTCTTTATCCATGACTCCTTTTGACACCTGACTGTACGGTGTCGTCAGAGGGATGTTCTCATATCCGTAAATGCGGGCTACTTCCTCACATAAATCAGCTTCACCGGATACATCGGCACGGAAGTCAGGAACAACAGCGGTGATTTCTTCTCCGTTTTTTTCCACTGTAAAATGAAGTTTTCTCAAAATTTGTATAATTTCTTCTTCCGGCAGACTGATTCCGATATACCGGTTGATCTTTTGTGCCGATGTGGAAATCTTTTTTTCTTCTGCCGGGCAGGGATAGACGTCAAGCATGCCCGGAGCCGCCGTACAGGCCCCCTGCTCCGTTAGAATCTGACATACACGGTCCAGCGCCTCTTTTGTCTGTGCGGGATTGACGCCGCGTTCATATCTCCCGGAAGCTTCCGAGCGGAGTCCTATGCGGCGGGATGTGCGCCGGACAGAAGCGCCGTTGAAAACAGCCGCCTCCAAAAGGACCGAGGATGTGCTTTCGGTGACTTCCGAATCCAGCCCTCCCATCACACCGGCAATGCATACGGCTCCTTTTTCATCGGCAATGACCAGGTCCGCCGGCGTCAGCGTCCGTTCTTCCCCGTCCAGCGTGGTCAGTTTTTCGCCTTCTTCTGCATGGCGGCAGTGCAGGGAATGCCCTGCCACATGATCATAATCATAGGTGTGGAGAGGCTGGCCGTACTCAATCATAACGTAATTGGCTGCATCCACGATATTGTTGACCGGACGGATTCCTGCGCTGCGCAGACGCTCTGTAAGCCATTCCGGAGACGGCCCGACTTTTACATTTTCCAGAAGACGGGCGCAGAACCGGCTGCAGAAGCGGGGATCCTCCAGAGATACACGGGCACGGCCTTCAACCGGCTCTCCCTGATCCCCGGTACTGACGGAAGGACGGCGGACTTCCCCGCCGAAGAGCGCTGACATTTCATAGGCCAGCCCCAGCATGCTGAAGCAGTCGGCCCGGTTCGGGGTCAGTTCGAATTCAAAAATGACATCGTCCAGGTCATACAGTTCATGAATATCAATGCCTGCCGGTGTTGTTTCAGGCAGAATAAAAATGCCGTTTTTCTCCGCTCCCGGGAATAAATCAGGGTCCAGTCCCAGTTCCTGCATGGAGCAGAGCATACCGCAGGACTTAACGCCTCTCAGCTTGGAGGATTTGATCTTGACTCCCCCCGGCAGCCGGGAGTTCGGTTCCGCCACCGGTACGATTTGTCCCGGCCGTACATTGGGAGCCCCTGTCACAATCTGCAGCTGTTCCGTTCCGACATCCACCTGGCAGATGACCAGATGGTCTGCCTGGGGATGTTTTTCCACACTCAGGAGCCGTCCCGTTACAACACGGCTGATCTCTGCGCCGGGACGGATCACATGTTCCACGGGAATGCCCGCGTCGGTGAGAATCTCTGCCATCTGATCAGGTTCACCTGTAATATCAATATAGTCCCTCATCCATTTCAATGAAGCATTCATCTATGTTCCCCCTTATCAGAACTGTTCGAGAAATCTCATATCATTTTCGTAAAAGTGCCGGAGATCATCAATTCCGTACAGCAGCATGGCGATACGTTCTACGCCCATGCCGAAAGCAAAGCCGTTGACTTTTTCCGGATCATAGCGGTTCAGGCGCAGCACATTGGGATGAACCATGCCGCATCCGAGAATTTCCAGCCATTCCGCATCTTTTGTATCGGCATGGGTTCTGGAGGAAAAGGAAATATCCACTTCCGCACTGGGTTCGGTAAATGGAAAATAGCTGGCGCGGAAACGGATCTTGGTATCGGCGCCGAAAAGTTCTTTTAAAAACATCTCCAGCGTTCCCTTTAAATCGGAAAAATGAATATCCTTATCGATGACAAGGCCTTCCACCTGATGAAAAACAGGCGAATGAGTCGCATCATTGTCCCAGCGGAATACCCGGCCCGGAGAAATCATGCGGATGGGATCGTTGGGTCTGTGCTTCTGCATGGTTCTGGCCTGCACCGGCGAGGTATGGGTGCGGAGAAGAATATCCTCCGTAATGTAAAAGGAATCCTGCATATCCCTGGCCGGATGGTCCTTCGGCAGGTTGAGGCAGTGAAAGTTATAGTAATCACTCTCCATTTCAGGTCCTTCTTCAATAGAATAGCCCATTCTCATGAAGGTTTCTGTAATGAGACGGAGCGTTTTGGTCAGGGGATGCAGATGTCCTGCTGCCCTGTGTCTGGCAGGAAGGGTAATATCAATGGTCTCTTCCTGCAGCTTCTTTTCCATACGGATTTTTTTTAATGCTTCCATTTTATCTGCAATGGCTGATTCCAGATCACGGCGCACCGTATTGGCCAGTGCTCCCATAACCGGTCTTTCCTCTGCGGACAGATTTTTCATATCTCTCAGAACCGCCGTCAGTTTTCCCTTCTTGCCCAGATAGGACACTTTCACATCCTGCAGTTCCTTTTCACTGCGGCTCTGCCCAAGTTCCGCCAGTGCTTTCTCCCTGAGCATCTGCATCTCTTTTTCCATAACACGCCTCCCAAGACAATAAAAAAACGCCCCTCCAAAGGGGCGAATTTCTTCGCGGTACCACCCTAATTTATTACTCTTCATCTTTAACGCAGATTTACGTCATCCCTACTTGTCCTTCAGGGTGAAAGCTCCGAAATGAACCGGCACGGACTGTTATTCCGACATCTCACCCCCGTCGGATCTCTGTTATAACAGCCCCCGTGCCCCCTTTTCTTCTACGCTGCTGAAACATCAATATGTCTTATTGTATCAATACGACACTCCGTTTGCAATAACAAGACGCTGAATTTGATTGGTGCCTTCATAAATCTGCATGACTTTGGCATCTCTCATGTATTTTTCAGCCTGGTTTTCTTTGGAATATCCGTTCCCGCCCATGACCTGAACAGCCGTAGTGGATACTTTCATGGCTGTGTCGGAAGCCAGGCATTTTGCCATGGCCGCCATAACACCCGACTGCGGGTCTTCCTTCTCCTGCATCCAGCAGGCTTTCTGCACCAGAGCCCGGGCCGCTTCTGTTTCCATGGCCATATCGGCAATCATCTGCTGTACCATTTCAAAGGAGGCCACCTTGACTCCGAACTGTTTGCGCTGATGGGCATAAATAACAGCCGCTTCCAGCGCTGCCTGGGCAATTCCTACAGATACAGCCCCCACAACAGCTCTGGAATGATCCAGCGTTTCCATGGCAATGCGGAATCCCATGCCTTCCCGTCCTATCCGGTTTTCTTCGGGCACAAAGCAGTGGTCAAAAATCAGCTCTGAGGTCGCTGATGCACGGATGCCCATTTTATCTTCAATTTTTCCGATGGAGAATCCTTCCATGGAGGAATCGGCCAGGAATACAGTCAGTCCCCGTATGCCCCCGGTTTTTCTGGTGTTGGCAAAAACCACAATCTGGTCTGCAATGGGACCGTTGGTAATAAAGCATTTGATTCCTGTCAGTCTATAGCCGCCTTCGGTCTTTTCCGCCCTGCAGGAAACCGCCCCCGCATCTGACCCGGCGCCCGGCTCTGTCAGCGCAAAAGCTGCCATACGGCCTGACAGGACAGAATCAAAAAAACGCTTTTTCTGCTCTTCCGTACCGGCGATCAGCACCGGATAGGAAGCCAGTGCATTGGCTGCACATACAGTGGCCACGCCGGCGCAGCCCCGTCCCAGTTCCTCATACAGAAGTCCCAGTGTATCGACACCGAGGCCGGGGCCTCCGTAAGCGGCGGGCACGGCCATCGAAGTCACGCCTGACGATACAAGAATCTGAAGCAGTTCATCCGGGATTTTGCCTGAGCGGTCCATATCAATGGCTCTCGGGCGAATTTCCCTGTCTACAATCTGTTTCACTAAATCTACAATTTCTTTCTGCTGACTATTGATAGAAAAATCCATATTCCATCTCCTGTTTTGTGTTTGGTCAGATCACTGACTGTTTTTTATTTCCATAAAGGTGCGGGCTCATTCATTCATAATGAAGCGCATCGATGGGATTCAGTTTGGCGGCCTTGCGGGCCGGATAAAGCCCGAATACGAGGCCTATGATCACAGAGAAGAAAAATGATCCGATAATGGGAAGAGCCGTAATCACCGTAGACAGACTGGTCAGAGAGGATACCAGCCACGAAATTCCGATTCCCGCCAGAATTCCGATGATGCCTCCCGCCACACTGACCGTGACGGCTTCAATCAGGAACTGGATGATAATCATGTGGTAGGTTGCCCCCAGGGCTTTTCTGATACCGATTTCCCTCGTTCTTTCTGTGACGGACACCAGCATGATGTTCATAATTCCAATACCGCCGACGACCAGCGAAATGGCGGCAATGCTTCCCAGAAACAGTGTCAGTGTGGAAGTGGTGGATTCCATGGTTTTCAGAATATCCTGGGAATTCTCCACACTGAAGTCATTGTCCTGCCCCGTCTGGATCTGATGTCTTGTCCGGAGCAGGTTGGTGATATCCGACTGCACCTGGGTCATCACATTGCTGTTCACAGTAGTCAGTTCTATGGTGCTGACATAGGTGATTCCCATCATCCGTTCCTGAACAGTGGTGAATGGCGCCAGTATGCGGTCATCCTGGTCGGAAAAAGAATATCCCTTGCTTTCCAGCACGCCGATGACGGTAAAGGGATCGTTATTAATCCTGATCTTTTTCCCCAGGGGCGATTCATCTCCGAACAGCTGCGTGGCTACCGTGGTTCCGATAACAGCTACCCGGTCTCTTTTGTTGAATTCAGTTTCCGTCCATAAACGTCCGCTTTCTACGGACAGATTTCTGACCTTGGCGTAATCATCCGTTACCCCCACTACGCTGGTGGTCCAGTTTTTATTTCCGTACACCACGACATAACTTGTCTTGATCGAAGGCGCCGCACTTTCAATGTTGGGCAGCTTCTTAATGGCTTCATAATCTTTATAGGTCAAGGTCTGCATAGAGCCTGCCGCGGAGCGGACACCGGCAGAACGGGATGAACCGGGCATCACGATCAGCAGATTGGATCCCAGACTGGAAATGTTTTTTTCGATGTTTGACCTGACTCCATAGCCTATGGAAACCAGAACAATCACGGCGCATACCCCGATGATAATGCCGAGCATGGTCAAAAGGGACCGCATTTTGCTGCTCACAATGGAATTCCATGCCATCAGCACGCTTTCCAGATAGATATTGTTGGTCATGGTTTTCTCCTCAGATCCTGACTGATCTGTCCATCTGCCAGAATGACATGGCGCGTTGCATAATCGGCAACGGAAGCCTCGTGGGTGACCAGAATAATGGTCTTGCCTGTTTTGTACAGGCGGACCAAAATATCCATGACATCCTTCGTGGATTTGCTGTCCAGATTGCCTGTCGGCTCATCGGCCATAATAATGGCGGGATCATTCACCAGGGCGCGGGCAATGGCCACACGCTGCCGCTGCCCGCCTGACAGCTCCGAAGGCATATGGCCGATTCTTTCCCCCAGTCCCAGTTCGCGCAGCAATGCTTCCGCACGGGGCCGTCTTTCGCTTTTATATACATTCCCGTAAACCATGGGGAGAATAACATTGTCCAGCGCCGACAGGCGCGGGAGCAGATTGAAGCTCTGAAACACAAAACCGATCTCCCGGTTCCGGGTATAGGCCAGCTGCTCATCAGACAGCCCCGCCACTTCTTCTCCCGCCAGCCGGTAGGATCCTGAAGTCGGCCGGTCAAGACATCCGAGAATATTCATCAATGTCGATTTCCCGGCGCCGGACGGCCCCATAATAGAGACAAATTCATGGCTTTCCACCGACAGGCTGATATTGGAAAGGACAGGAACCTCCTGTTTCCCCAGATAGTAATTTTTACAGATATTCCGCAGTTCTATGACCATTTGATTTCCATCCATCATCTGCATCTCTCCTTATGGCATCATGGGAGGTCTGTTGTTTCGGGAACTGCTGGTCGCCGCCGCTGCTTCCGAATCAGTGACTGTACCGCTGACCACTACCTGATCGCCTTCTGACAGGCCCTTCAGAATCTCCACACTGGAATCAGATGTGATTCCCACAGTGACATAGGCTTTTTCAAGTCCGTTCCCATTCTTTCTGTACACATACTCTCCCTGGCTGTCACTGCGGAGCGCCGTCGTGGGAACAACCAGCGCATTCTCACTGGAACGCCCGTGAATTTCCGCCCGGGCCGTCATATACGGATAAAGTCCATCCAATTCATCACTGTTGATATCCACATATACTGTATAATACACCACAGAGCTGGAAGACGATGAGGAGGAACTGGAGGACGAAGACGATGAGGAGGAACTGGAATATTCTTTTTTTGAAATATCCCGGACCGTTCCGTGAAATTCACGGTTCGGATAAGCATCGACTGTAAATGTCACTGTTTCTCCCTTGCTGACTTCTCCAATATCAGTTTCATCAACGAGCAGTTTGATCTGCATGGATGACAGATCCGCCACCGTGGCAATAATCATCTGGCTGGAAAGTCCCTGGGATACGGTTTCCCCCACCTCCATGGGTTCTCCTATAATATAGCCGTCCATGGGGGCGGTTATCACTGTATCATCCACATCAGCCTGCGCCTTGTCAAAGGATGCCTGGCTCGTCAGGTAATCAAGACGGGCATTTTCCATCTCCTGATAGGAAACCGCATTCTGATCATAAAGAGCCTTAATCCGGTTGTAATAGGATTCCTTATTTTCCAGCGTATCCTGGGCCTGCTGCAGTGTGCTCGTCAGTGCCTTCGAATTAATCACGGCAATGGTCTGCCCTGACGTCACATGGTCATTCTGCTTGACCAGCACCTTCTGCAGCGTGCCCGACACCGTGGCGCTGAGATCGACTGAATTAACCGGTTTAATTGTGCCCGTTGAATCAATCTCCACTGAAATATTTCCCCGTCCCACAGTTCCCAGTGTATAATTGACGGCTTTGGTTTTATGGGACGAGTAATAGTACCACCCTCCGGCGGCTGCTGCCAGCGCCAGAACGGCGACAATCAAAATAATCCATTTTTTCTTCATCAAAAACATGCCTTTCCGACTGAATCTTCTCACTGTACAATATTGAATTTATTATACCACACCGGATCCCCTGCTGCGGGTAACAGACCCAGGCTTTCCTCCGCGCCTGTCAGCCCGTGTTTTCTTCAGAAAAAACAGGATGCCCGATAAAAACCGCTCTTCTCCGGTTCTGCATGGCATTGTTCCTTTCCCGCCATTTCTAAAACAGAATGAAATATTTAGACTTAATTTCTTTTCCTTTTTGAAATCAAAAACGGATCTGCCCCATACAGCGGCAGATCCGATGAAGAGACCTTCTTAAAGCTCCGGATACAGAGGGTAAGAACGGCAGAGAACGGCGACTCTTTCCGCAGCCTGCGCCCGGACAGCTTCACTGTCAGGGTCTTTCAGAACCGCTGAAATAATATCTCCGATTTCCTCAAAATCTTTTTCTTTCAGGCCCCGTGTGGTCAATGCCGGGGATCCCAGACGGATTCCGCTCGTCACAAAGGGACTCAGTGTTTCAAAAGGAATGGTATTTTTATTACAGGTAATCCCTACCTGGTCCAATACATTCTGTGCGATTTTCCCGGTAATGCCCAGGGCTTTCACGTCAACCAGCATGACATGGGTGTCCGTTCCCCCGGAGACAATGCGCAGGCCGTTTTTCATAAGACGTCCGGCAAGGGCGGAGGCATTCTTTTTAATCTGCACTGCATAGCTGTGAAAATCTTCTGTCAGCGCTTCTCCCAGAGCTGCCGCCTTGCCTGCAATCACATGCATGAGAGGACCGCCCTGTATGCCCGGAAATACGGCCTTGTCAATGGCTTTGGCATAGGCTTCCCGGCATAGGATAATGCCGCCCCGGGGTCCGCGCAGCGTTTTGTGTGTCGTAGTCGTGACAATATCCGCCCACGGCACGGGACTGGGATATTCCTTTCCTGCCACCAGCCCCGCGAAATGGGCCATATCCACCATGAGAAGAGCTCCTGTTTTCTTCGCGATATAGGACATGCGCTCGAAATCAATAATGCGGGAATAGGCGCTGGTTCCTCCGATAATCAGTTTCGGACGGACTTCTTCCGCTGTTTTTTCCATGGCGTCATAGTCCAGCAGTTCATCGTCTTTTCTGACGCCGTAGGGAACTACATGAAAATAAGAACCGGAAATATTCACAGGGCTTCCGTGCGTCAGGTGCCCGCCGTCGGTCAGGTTCATGCCCATGATGGTATCTCCCGGTTTGAGCAGGGCAAAATAAACTGCAAAATTCGCCTGTGATCCTGAATGGGGCTGCACATTGGCATGCTCGCACCCGAACAGCCCGCAGGCCCGGTCAATGGCCAGCTGTTCCGCCACATCCACAAATTCGCATCCGCCGTAATAACGTTTTCCCGGATAGCCTTCTGCATATTTATTGGTCAGAACACTTCCCTGGGCTTCCATCACTGCTTCACTGACAAAATTCTCAGAGGCAATCATTTCCAGCTTATTACGCTGCCTGTTCAGTTCATTCTGAATGCACTGATACAGGACTTTATCCTCTTTCTCCAACATTGTCAAATACGACATCTCCCTTCCACAACAGACACTTTCACTCTTTCTGATAACGGGCCCGCTCTCCTCCGATCAGAGGCGGTCTCGTCCGGGCGGCTGTCACCAGAGCTTCGCCGATGCGGTGATGCTCCAGACGCACAGGCACAGCCACCCGGCGCAGATGCATGCCGATCATGGTCAGCCCGATATCCAGGCCGCCGTGGGCCCTGACAGACTCCACCACCACCGGATCTTTAAAAAGGGCATAGGCATTGGCCGCGGCCGCCCCTCCTGCATGAAGCCACGGCACAACCGTCACTTCTTCCAGTCCAAAAGCATCCGCCGTCTCCCTTTCCACCACAAGGGCCCGGTTCAGATGCTCGCAGCACTGAAAAGCCGTGCGGAGCCCCCGGGAAGCAGCGGCTGCCAGAATCGTTTCCACGACGGCCGTTCCCACCTCATAAGAACTGTCTTTTCCAATACGGCCGCCCCGGATTTCACTGGATGAACATCCAATGACAATCAGCTGTCCTTTCCTGAACTGCGCTGCACCGCACAGCTCCAGAAAAGCAGCCTCTGTTTCCTTCCGTATGGATTCTCCGTCCATGTCTGTCAGGCCTCCTCTATCGATGCAATTTTGCGGAGCCGTCTTTCATGGCGTCCGCCTTCAAACTGTCCGGTCAGGAACACATCCAGAATGCTCCCGGCCAGTCCCGGACCGACAACACGCGCCCCAAGAGCCAATACATTGGCATCATTATGGGCACGGGCAAACCGGGCTGAAAATTCATCATGGCAGAGCGCCGCGCGGATTCCTTTCATCTTATTGGCGGCAATGCTCATGCCGATGCCTGTTCCGCATATCAGCACCGCNNCAGATGCTGCTTCAATATGTTTTTCAATGCAAATCCGCCATGGTCACTGGCAATGGCTATTTTCATGATTCACGCCTCTCCTCTTCTCCCGGATGTACGGAAGATCCGGTCTCTTCTATGATAATATGATAGCCCGATGCTTTCGTCAAGCGGTTCATGATCGCCATGCCAATCCCTGCCGTATCTGTTCCTTCGCCGATAATCTGCTCCACCGGATGGGCATTAAAATAAAGGAGCCCTTCGAAAAGACGGTGCGCCATTTCACGGTGGTCTCCCCGCCGGCCCCATACAAACAGGGGAAGTCCTTCCGGCAGCCGGGCGGCTGTTTCACGGCTGACGAAAAATCCATATTTGCCCGCTTTTTCCTGCGCCAGAGTCAATATTTTATTTTCAACTTCTTCCGCATGCCCCACATATACCGTCAGAGGCGCCGACGGCGCATAGTGCCGGTATTTCATGCCGGGGGCCTTCGGCCGGCTGCTTCCGGTAAGAACCGCCCTGTCAATTTCCGCCGGGGCAAATTCACGGAGCTCTTCCAATGTGACGGCGCCCGGCCTGTATATGACAATATGTCCGCCTGCACAGGAAATGACGGTAGACTCCAGCCCGATCCGGCAGGGGCCTCCGTCAATCACTGCAAAAATACGGCCTTTCATGTCATGCATAACCCCTTCCGCCGTAGTGGGACTCGGTTTGCCAGACAGATTGGCGCTGGGCGCCGCCAGCGGCCGCCCGGCGGCGCGGATCAGCGCCTGTGCCGCCGGATGGGCCGGACACCGGACACCCACTGTATCCAGTCCGGCCGATGTTTCATCCGGCACCTGCTCTGATTTGGGCAGAACCAGCGTCAGCGGACCGGGCCAGAATTGATTCATCAGTTTTCTTTCCAGAGGACTGATGGAACGGGCTACAGTTTCTGCCTGCGCTATGCCCGATACATGAAGAATCAGGGGGTTGTCCGAAGGCCGTCCCTTGGCCTGATAAATTTTTTTCACTGCGTCTCCGTTCAAACCGTCGGCTCCCAGCCCATATACGGTTTCCGTAGGGAAAGAGACAACTTCCCCCCGGCGCACGGCGGCTCCCAGAGAAATCACCTGCCCTTCAAAGTCGGGTTCTGAAGCAGATACCAACCGCGTTTCCATTGAAATCACATCCTTTTGCAAAATATGGCACGGTCTGCGCCGGACAGATCCTGAATCACTTCAAATCCGCCGAAACGGCCGCTTTCTTTCAGCAGCTTCAATACATCCTCCGTCTGCTTTTCTCCAATCTCCGCCGCCAGGAAGCCGCCGCTTTTTAATGATTTCCACCCTTCCATGGCCAGTTTTCTGTAAAAATCCAGTCCGTCGGGGCCTCCGTCCAGGGCCATGACGGGTTCATGGCGGACTTCTTCAGAAAGAGCAGCCATTTCTTCCCTGGCAATATAAGGAGGATTGGTCAGAATTCCGTCAAAGGCATCATCTCCGAGCGGTTCCAGGTAATCGCCGAGTTTCCACTGGATCCTGTCATCCACCTTCAGAAGGCGGCCGTTTTCTTCCGCTGTTTTCAGCGCTTCCGGCGAAAGGTCGACACCGACTCCCCTGCATGACCGGCAGTAATACAGAAAACTGATCAGAACAGCGCCGCTTCCCGTCCCTAAATCCGCCACATATAATTCATCTGTGCGGAATCGCTGCACCATTTTTTCCACCCAGGTTTCCGTGTCGGGACGGGGAATAAGAACCTGGCTGCCCACATGAAAAGTCAGCCCCATAAAATCCTTTTCCCCTGTCAGCGCCGCCGTGCAGACACCGGCAATGCGGCGCCGGATCAGTTCTTTGTACCGGGCCAGTTCTTCCGGATTAACGATTTCATCATAATGGGTATATAAATAGATTCTCTGTTTCCCCATGACATGGGCCAGAAGCAGTTCTGCATCCAGTCTCGGCGAGTCAATTCCTTTCTGTCCGAAAAAGCGGGATGTCCAGGAAATCAGACGTTCAATTGTCCACAAATCATGATTTTCAGACAACGGCTTCACCTTTTTTGATTTTCCTGATTTGATCCGCTTCCATCAGGGCATTGACCATTTCATCCATATTCCCGTTCAGAAAATCCTCCAGCTGATACAGCGTCAGCCCGATCCGGTGATCAGTGACCCGTCCCTGGGGGAAATTATAAGTCCGTATCCGTTCGGACCGGTCTCCCGTTCCCACCTGTTCTCTCCGCTCCTCAGCCACACGGTCATGACTTTCTCTCCTGGCCTTGTCATACAGGCGGGCCCGCAGAATTTTCATGGCCTTTTCCTTGTTTTTTAACTGGCTTTTTTCATCCTGGCAGGTAACAGTCAGCCCCGTAGGACGGTGCACGATGCGGATGGCCGATTCTGTTTTATTAACATACTGCCCGCCGGCTCCCGAAGCCCGGTAGGTATCAATTTCCAAATCTTCCGGACGGATGGTGACTTCCACTTCCTCCGCTTCAGGAAGAACCGCTACCGTCACCGTTGATGTGTGTATGCGTCCTGAGCTTTCCGTTTCAGGCACGCGCTGCACCCGGTGGACGCCGCTTTCATATTTCAGAACCGAATAGGCATTCAGCCCGTCAATGGTGCATGTCACTTCTTTATATCCGCCCAGCGCTGTCTCACTGCTTCCGGCGATTTCTGTCCGCCACCCCTTCTTTTCCGCAAACCGGAGGTACATGCGCAGCAGATCACTCACAAACAGAGCCGCCTCATCTCCTCCCGCACCGGCGCGGATTTCCAGGATCACATTTTTTTTATCATTAGGATCCCGCGGAATCAGAAGAAGATGAATCTCCTGCTCGAGATGATCCCTGATTTTTTCCTTTTCCTTCAGTTCCTCCGCCGCCAGGCCGTGCAGTTCCTCCTGAGACCGGTCGTTTAAAATCTCACGGGCTTCCCCGCACTGGCTGTTAATTTTTTTCCACCGGCGGAATGTGTCTATGATATCCATCATTTCGGCATGTTCTTTTGAAAAGCGGCGCCACGCTTCCTGATCCGCGATCACAGAGGGATCGCTGAGTTTGTCTTCCAGACTCATATAACGGGCTTCCATATTTTCCAGCTTTGCACAGTTCATCAGGACACGGCACCTCCTTCCGGCAGACCTTCCGATGCTGCCCGGAGCGCTTCAACCGCCACTTCAATCTGATCATCGTGGGGCTCGCGGGTTGTCAGAATCTCCAGATATGTGCCGGGCTTGTTCAGCATGCGGACTGCCGGATTTTCCGAGGAAGCGGCAAAACGGAGCCATTCATAGGACAGTCCTGCAATCAGCGGCAGCAGAAGCACGCGCCCTGCAATTCTTTCCGCCAGCCCCGGCCAGCCCATAAAAGCGAAAACAAGAATGCTGACAACCATGATAATGACCAGAAAATTGGTACCGCACCGGGGATGGAACCGGGACTGTTTCCTCACATTTTCCACTGTCAGGGGCAGGTCTTTTTCATAACAGAAAATGGTTTTATGTTCCGCTCCGTGATATTCGAGAATCCTCCGTATATCGGGAATCAGCGAAATTCCTCCCAGATAGGCCAGGAAAACAGCCAGCCTTACAATGCCCTCATAAAGATTCATCAGAACAGGACTGTTCTCTGTTCCCGGAATATACCGCACGGCAGCGGTGGGAAGCACAAAGAAGAGAAGAACAGCCGCCACCATAGAGGCTGCCACTGTCATTCCGATTTCCCTGTCGGTGAGCTGCTCTTCCTCTGATCCGGATACCTGGGCGGAAAACAGCAGGGACCGCGTGCCATATACCAGAGACTCATAAAGCGCCCATACGCCCCGCAGCACGGGAATACCCCTCCATCCTGTCCGTCTTCCTGTATCAGGCATGGAATCGGTTTTTACTTCAATACCGCCGTCAGGCTTTCTGACTGCCGTAGCCATCGAGTTCCGCCCCCTCATCATGACGCCCTCGATCACTGCCTGACCGCCGATATAAAATTTCTTCTCTTTCATATCAATCTCCTTCATACAGTCCGATACCGGCCGGACATCAGCCGTTATTTTCTATTATAGCAAAAAAAGCACTCTTTTCCGAACTCCTGAACAGGAGATGCAGGAAAGGATATTTCCTCTCCTGCGGAAAGACTGCTTTTACAATAAAAAAGCAGGGCACCGGCCCTGTTTTTTTATTCTTCGGTTTTTCCGTAGCGTTTGTTGAATTTTTCAATTCTGCCGCGGGCTTTTCCAAAGCGCTGCTGACCCGTATAAAACGGATGGGATTTGCTGCTGATATCAATATTGATCAGCGGGTATTCCTGGCCATCTTCCCATTTCACCGTCTGATTGGATGTAGCGGTGGAACGTGTCAAAAATGAATAGTTGGCTCCTGTATCCCGGAAAACGACCGAATGATAATCTGGGTGTATTTCCTTTTTCACAACTGGCACCTCTCTCTTACAATACACGTAATTCCTAAATAGTATAACAGACTCTTCACTCTGATGCAAGACCGGCGCAGCCGGTTTTTTCAAGTTCAGTCCTGTCCGGCTGCATCACGCAGTGACTGCAGGAAATTTTCTCTTGTCTGATAGCCGATGATCCTCTGTTTTTCTTCTCCGTCTTTAAAAAGGATGAATGTGGGAATTCCCATCAGATCATACTTCTGCGCCACTTCCTCCAGCTCGTCCACATTGACGCGGCGGAAACTGATGCGGTCTCCCAGTTCCTGATCCGCAGCTTCCAGCACCGGCGCCATCATCTTGCACGGGCGGCACCAGTCCGCAAAAAAATCCACCAGTACAAAACCGTCTTTATTGATCACATCAAAAGAAAATTCATCACTTGTCTGAATATCCTGAATCATAAAAATATCCTCCTGTCACTCTGTCTGCAATTTTCAATAATTAACTGTATCAGTTCTGCGCAGTATCCATAAGAAACGTATATACCGTGCGGTCCCGGCCGGTTCCGTCTTCCGTGCGGATGCTCCGTCCGCACAGTGTTTCCAAAAGGCGGTGCTCCCCGGGTTCCTCCAGCAGCGCCCTGACATCCGGATGACACTGGATCAGCAGAGGGCCTGTCCCTCCCCGGCGGCGCTTCATGTCTCTCAGCTTCCGTTCAATGGAAAGCTGCACGGAATAGGGAGAAAGCGCCCGTCCCCGTCCTCCGCAGAAGGGGCACATGTCATACTGATTATACCATAACTGGTGAGCCGTCCGTTTCCGGGTCATCTCCACCAAACCCAGCGAGGTCATTCCGCATACAACGGTTTTGACTCTGTCTCTGGCGGTCTCTTTTTTCAGTATATCTACAATCTGCTTCTTTCGGGCTGTGCTCTCCATATCGATAAAATCGATGAGAATCATCCCGCCAATGCCTCTCATGCGGATCTGGCGGGCAATTTCCCCGGCGGCTTCCCGATTTGTCAGGAATGCCATATCAGCCTGGTCAATCCCTTTTTTATGAAAAGAGCCGGAATTGACATCCACTGCCGTCAGTGCTTCTGTGTGATCAAAAACGACGGTTCCCCCCGACGGAAGAGACACCTGTCTGTCAAAAAGGTTCCGGACCTGTTCTTCGGCGTTCCATTTCTCCAGGAGAGGCTCCTCCTCTCCATAGAGAAGGATATCCGGCGCCTGGCCCGCTGTATCGCCTGACGCAATTTCACGGAGCCGCTGCCAGGCTTCCCGTTCATCCACAATGATGCGGTCTTCTTCACCGGAAATATAATCTCTCAGTGTGCGGACAATCAGATCCCCCTCCCGGTAAAGCAGGCTGGGCGCCCTGGCAAGGCGTGCACGGCGGAGTACTGTTTCCCTCAGAGCCGTGAGTTTTCTGAGTTCCTGCTCCAGCTCCGTCTGTCCGGCATCTCCTGCCGCCGTGCGGAGAATCAGTCCTGTCCCCGGAGGACAGAGACGGCGGCCCATCTCACGGAGCGACCGCCTTTTTTCTTCGGCGCGGATCTGCTTTGAAATGCCGATATAATCTGTATCCGTCAAAACAACGGCATACCGCCCGGGAAAGCTCACAGCGCCCGTCACGCAGGGACCCTTTGTCGCCGTTCCCTCCCGGATGACCTGGACAAGAAGAGATACCCCTTCTGAAAGGGGTTCTTTCCTTCCGCGGGGAAGATCGGACATGCGGAGAAATGCATTCTGTCCAATTCCGATGTCCACAAAAATTCCCTGAATCTGGGGAACTATATTCTTGACCACACCCTTGTAAATCCGGTTCATCAGACCGTCCTGTCCGGGGCGCTCTGTTTCAAAATCTGTGAGGCGGCCTTCTTCCATGACGGCCATTCTTATTTCATGAGGATTCACATTGAGAAGCACTGTTTTCATAAGGATCTCCTTATCGGAAAGCGTCCGGATCAAGAGGCCCGGTGAGATGTCCGTCTCCGTCTTCATGGAAGGCTCCTGTGCGGGTGCATACAAAAGCGCCCTCTGTCCAAGGCATGGCAAAGGATTCCGCCAGTATCTTCCACACATCCCGCGGCTGGACGGTGCCGGCCGGGTTTCTTCTAACAGCAAAGGATAAAAAAGCCCTCCCCTCCTGCAGGGAAACGGAAAGAGGACGGGGAAGAAGGGGCCTCACATCCATTTCTCTCGTTTTTTTCGGCGTTACCCGGCGGTAAATAAAGGAAGGCCTCTCATTAAAAGCACGGACTGATTCCTCCATGGACTCCGGGCAGGCGCCTGGAAGAGCCGGTCCTTCCAGTTCATAGGTTTCATAATTGATGAAGGCCATCAGCTTGGGCCATTCTTTTTCTGCCTTCATGCCTCCCAGAAACCGGATTCCCCGGGGAAGCTGCGGCACGAGAAGCGCCCCGACGCCTTCCGGCGTCATATCCTGAAACAGCTCAATTTCCGCGTACAGAGGGTCTGCCGCAACCCCGACTCCGAGGGCTGCATCAAAGTTGATTTTCATGTGGGGATTAAATCCCTCGGAATAGGCAATGGGAATTCCTGAACGGTTTACAGTCCGTTCAACGGCTCTCATATAATCCAGATGCCCCAGAAAGCGGATCTCATCCCCTTTGGTGATAGACAAAAACATTCTTTGCATGATTTCCCTCTTTTCTGTCAATCACATGAAGATCCAGCTGCGGACATACGCCGCATCCCTGACAGGGCAGCCGGCGGCAGTCATGGGTCAGAATTCCCTTCTGCGCCAGACACCATTCCCTGTACAGATACCCCCTCACAACACCGCAGTCTATGTGTTCCCAGGGGAAAGGCTCATCCATTTCCCTGGGCCGTGATGCATACTGATCCGGATCAATACCGCATGCGGCAAAGGCTTCCATCCACCGGTCATAGCTGAAGTACTCCGACCATCCGTCATACCGGGCGCCCCGCTTCCAGGCCTCCAGGACCGCCGCGCACAGACGGCGGTCTCCCCTGGCAAAAACGGCTTCAATGTATCCTGTTTTTGCATCATGATAGGCAAAGCGGACATGCTTATTCCTCATAAGTCCCTTTAAGTAATGCTGCTTCCGTTCAATTTCCTCTACAGAGCACTGCCCCATCCACTGGAACGGCGTCCACGGCTTCGGCACGAAGCTTGACACACTCACCGTAATTTTGCACCCGTACCGCCCTGTCACCTCATGATAGAGCCGGTCCACCCGGTTGGCCAGTTCTGCAATTCCCGCCAGATCTTCATCGGTTTCCGTAGGAAGTCCCATCATAAAATATAATTTCACCGTGCTCCAGCCGCTCTTAAAAGCATTTCCGCAGGCTTCCATCAGATCCTCTTCCGTTACTCCCTTGTTGATCACATCGCGGAGGCGCTGTGTCCCTGCCTCCGGAGCCAGGGTAATGCCGCTTTTTCTGACCTGCTGAATTTTATTGGCAATATCCACTGAAAAACTGTCAACACGGAGAGACGGGAGGCTGACGCTGACTTTACGGTCCTTAAATTCATCCATGAGCCGGTCCACCAGCTGGGGAAGGTGCGAATAGTCCGCTGAAGACAGGGACATCAGGGAAATTTCCTGATATCCTGTATTCCGGATCATATTTTCCGCCACTTCCATCAGTCTGTCCACTGATTTTTCCCTGACAGGCCGGTAAATCATCCCCGCCTGGCAGAACCGGCATCCCCGGCTGCATCCGCGGAACAGTTCCAGCACAGCTCTGTCGTGAACGGTCTCCACATTGGGAAGCAGGGGCCGGTCGTCCACAGGCACGCTTTCCACATCCGCAAGCCGGCGCTTTTTTACAGGGAAAGCCGCCTCTCCGCATAAGGGTTCCAATGACAGAAAACGCCCGTCTCTGCCGTACTTCGGTTCATAGAAAGCCGGTACATAAATACCTTCTATGCCGGCCATCCGCCGGACCAGTTCCTGTCTTCCCCCCGGGCGTCCTTCTTTTTTCCATGCCTTGACCG
>DIDD01000105.1 GCA_002417965.1 Veillonellaceae bacterium UBA5809 | reverse complement strand
GTTTCGGAGTCTTCTCCGCCTGCCTGAACTAAACATATCCGGAGAACTCTTCTATTAAATTATACCACTTGCCTTTCAAAACATAAACCGCACTTTTTTATCAGACAGACCCTGCACCGCGTCCGGAATTTTCCAGAACACAGCTCTCCTCCTGCTTTTTCAGCTGCTCTCCCGGATGACACAAAGTGTTACAATATATTTAGGATTTTGTTAATGCCCGGACATTCCTCCGGAAAAGAAAGGATGAATTTTGTATGAAATGGATTCATGATGTGCGAAAGCCCCGGATGATGGCCATCGATTTTTTCAAATACATCGGCCCCGGCCTTCTGGTTACTGTGGGGTTTATCGACCCGGGAAACTGGGCCTCCAACATTGCAGCCGGTTCCGATTATGGATATGCACTTCTGTGGATGGTTACGCTGTCTACCTTCATGCTGATTATTCTGCAGCACAACGCGGCCCATCTCGGTATTGTAACCGGGCAGTGCCTGTCGGAAGCAGCCACGGCGCATATACGTCCCTGGCTGAAAAATGTTATTTTGGGAACGGCTGTGGGGGCTGCCGTTTCCACGGCACTCGCGGAAATTCTCGGCGGCGCCATTGCTTTGAACATGCTGTTCCATATTCCCGTCAAAATCGGTGCATTCATTGTCATGGGCACCGCTGTTTTTCTTCAGTTCAGCAATTCTTATAAAAAAATCGAAAAACTCATTATCTGTTTCGTTTCCATTATCGGGCTGTCCTTTATTTTTGAAGTGGCCATTGTCCCTGTAGACTGGGAATCCGCCGCCATCGGCTGGGTCATGCCTTCCTTTCCTGACGGTTCTCTTCCCATTATCATGAGTGTGCTCGGCGCTGTGGTCATGCCCCACAATCTGTTTCTTCATTCCGAAGTGATCCAGAGCCGCCAGTGGAATCTTCAGGATGAACAGGTTATGACCCAGCAGCTGAAGTATGAATTTACAGATACGCTGTTTTCCATGCTGGTGGGATGGGCGATCAACAGCGCCATGATCCTCATGGCCGCCGCCACCTTTTTCTCCCAGCAGATCTCTGTGGATGACCTTTCCCAGGCCGAGCAGATGCTCAGGCCTCTTCTGGGCAATTCCGCTTCTCTGATTTTTGCGGTAGCCCTGCTTTTCGCAGGACTGGCCTCCAGTATTACCGCCGGCATGGCCGGAGGAAGCATTTTCGCCGGTATTTTTGCCGAGCCTTATGACATAGAGGACCGTCACACCCAGCTGGGTGTGCTGATTACCATGGTGACGGCCTTCATTATCATTCTGTTTGTAAGTTCTCCCTTCGACGGCCTGATTTATTCCCAGATTCTGCTGAGCGTACAGCTGCCCATTACGATTTTTACCCAGATTTATCTGACATCATCTTCCAAGGTGATGGGCAAATTCGCCAACCGCCCCAGCACGAAATATACACTGTGGATCATCGGCATTATCGTGACGCTGCTGAATGCGGCGCTCCTGGTGAGCCTGCTGTCCTGACGGACTTTCTGCCATAGTCACTGACAGTCTCACCATAAAACAGCCTCTTTCCCGGTACCAGCGCACCGGCAAGGAGGCTGTTTTATTGCGGCTGTCTTCTGTTTTCCCGGTCAGTCTTCTCCTGTATGTCTCTTTGAGAAGCCCTGCGCTGTATCCAGCGGGCTGTCATATCCGCCAGCCCCGGCGGCAGGGGAATCAAAGGGTTTCCATAAGATTCCTCCTGGCTGTCTCTGTCAGGAGGAACGGTTTTCAGCACATGATTCATTCCGCTGATGATCCGGAACTCTCCGTCCCGCGCAGCTTCCTTCAGCGCTTTTCCGTTTTCCGTCCCCACCTGACTGTCCCGGCCCCCCTGAATTATCAGTACAGGACATGAAAGCGCCCTGATACTGCGTCTCGGATCGTCTTGGAGAAGACCTTTTAAAAAAGGCTGTACAGACGGCCTGAAAAGAAAATTGAGCCGTTCATCTGTATTCTCTGCAGGCCGGCCCTGTTCCAGTTCTGACAGGGCTCTGTCCGCCTCTCCGTACAGCCAGGGAACCCGGCTGATCATCTGCAGACGCAGCACGGTGCCTGCGGGAAATCCCGGAGATGCCAGCAGAACCACCCCGTCCGGATCTGTCCGGCGGGCTGCCTCCAGCGCTGTCAGGGCTCCTTCACTGTGCCCGATCAGAAAAAATGCCGATACCTCTTTCCTCTGTCTCATCCGCTCTGTCCACAGAACCGCATACGCTGTCCCGTCCTCCCAGCGCAGATCCTCTTCCCTCCGGATTACAGGGCTCCGCCCCGTTCCGGCTTTATCAAAGCGGAGAACCGCCGTCCCCCGCTCTGCCAGTCCCCGGGCGAGAAGCGCCATTTCTCCCGCACCCGCGCCTCCCGGTCCGTTCCCGTCTCTGTCCAACGGACCCGAGCCCTGAATCAGCAGTGCGGCCGGCCACGGCCCGTTCCCGTCAGGCCATGTCCACGTGCCCTCTAATACTCCCTGTTTTACAGGCAGAAGAACAGTTTCCTCCCGGAATGCCTGCAGTATCTGACGGGGCTGCATGACAGCACACAGCGCCGTTACAGCTATAATAACAGTGATCCGCCGCTTACAGAACACAGTCCGCTCCTTCTATACAAAAAAGAGACATCCTGGGATGTCTCCTACAATGGCACTGGTGACCGGTATGGGATTCGAACCCATAATCTCTGCGCTGAGAACGCAGCGTCTTAACCGTTTGACTAACCGGCCATGTGGTCATTATTATAATACGAAATCCTTCGGATTTCAAGTTTTTTATGAAATTTTCTTCTTTTATACAGAGTGCCCGCTGCCGGCTGCTCAGGATCCTCTTTTTTCATCTTTGTTTTTTTCATAAAGATGAAGCAGTCCCTTCAGTGTCAGCATGGGATCCACGATATCAATCGTATGGGATCCGGATGAAATCAGCGCCGCCAGTCCGCCCGTGGCGATGACGGTGACATTGGGCTCTCCCAATTCTTCCTTCATCCTTGTGACAATGCCGTCCACCTGACCGACAAAGCCGTAATAGATGCCGGCCTGCATGGCAGTGACCGTATTTTTGCAGATCACGCTGTGCGTCTTTTTCAGCTCAATCCGGGGCAGCTTTGAGGCTCTCTGGAAAAGGGCTTCCATGGAAATCCCGATCCCCGGCGCAACAGCGCCGCCCAGATAGTTCCCCTTGGCATTGATGGCGCAGAATGTAGTGGCTGTTCCGAGATCAATGACAATGGACGGTCCGCCGTATTCTTCCACCACGGCCACGGCATTGACAATGCGGTCGGCACCCAGTTCCTTCGGATTATCATACAGGATATTCATACCGGTCTTGATGCCCGGTCCCACAAAAATCGGCTTGATTTTAAAATAACGCATGGCCATCCGTTCCAGAATCGGCGTCAGCGGCGGCACAACTGTGGAAATAATAATGTCCTCCACATCACTGAAATGCAGTCCGTTCAGCAGAAACAGTGTCCCGATCTGAACACCGTACCCATCCGCTGTCTGAAGCCGGTCTGTCGACATGCGCCAGTGATCCACCAGCTGATGCCCCTGGTAGACACCACACACAATATTCGTATTTCCCACATCAAAAGCAAGCAGCATTACAGGGTCCTCCCCATTGACTCCTCATGAGCCTTTGTTTTTTACATACGTCTCATTTGACCATAAAACGGGAAGAAAATCAATATGTAAATAAATTTTTTTGATGATTTTTTCCATTCTCTTCCGGAGGCTGACTGAAAGCAGCCCGTTACTACCGTTCTTCCCGGACAAACCCGGCCATAATGAGGGCCTGCCTCACCTTCAGGCCCAACGTCACGGAAATCACCATTTTTATCAGATCAAAAGGGAAAAAAGGAAGCACCGTCAGAACCAGGGCCTGCACCAGCGTCATGTCCTTGTGAAGACCATACCTGAAATATAAAACGAATACCGCCAGTCCGAAGGCATAACACAGCGCCACTGACAGAACCGATGTGAGATAATTCATCCAGAAGGGACGGTTCCGCCGGATCCATGTCCCGCTGATCCATGAAATCAGAAGAAATCCTATAATATATCCGCCGGTAGGACTGAAAAGCACAGCCGGACCCGAACGGGCGTTGGCAAAAACAGGAACGCCGAACACGCCCACTAAAATCCAGACCGCCACACTGACAGTCCCCCATTTTCTTCCCAGGACAATTCCTGCCAGAGAGGCAATCAATGTCTGCAGTGTCACCGGAACCGCCCCTATGGGAACGGAAAACTGGGACAAAATTCCCATGAGCGCTGCAAAAATGGCTGCCATGATGGAATTCACCAGCTGCTGCCGTCTCTCCATCATTCAGGCCTCCCGGTCTTCGGCAGGACGGATTGACACATCTCCTGCCAGAACCCGTTCTGTCTTTGTTCCCGTATCTACAAGAAGACATCCGTCACGGTCAATATCCACGGCTGTTCCCGTATACCGGTCATCGCAGGAAATCACCTGGACACGCTGTCCCAGTGTCACTGACAGCTTCTTCCAGTCCTCCAGGACCGGTGCAAACCCCTGGCTCTCCGCCAGCTGATATTCCTTCTCCAGTTCTCCCAAAATCGACGCCAGCACTTCTTTTCTCGGCGTATGGATGCCTTCCAGAAGAAGAGATGTGGCCGTATCCCGGATATCTTCGGGGAATTCTTTTTTACGGATTCCTGTATTGATGCCGATGCCCATGATAATATAATCAATCTTTTCCATGGAAGCGGACATCTCCGTAAGTATGCCCACCACCTTTTTCCCCTGGCAGAGAATATCATTGGGCCATTTAATGCCGCATTCCAGTCCCGCCCGCCGGAGGCCGCGGCATACTCCCACGGCGGCGAGAAGCGTGGATTTCGCCGCTTCCATGGGAAGGAAATGAGGCCGGAGTATGAGGGAACACCAGATCCCCTTTGCATACGGGGAATAAAAGCCCCTTGTCAGTCTTCCGTGTCCTGTCACCTGCTCCTCCGCAATCACCAGCGTACCCTCTTCCGCTCCCCTGCGGGCGCGGATTTTGGCTTCTTCATTGGTGGAGCTGGCAGATTCCATGTAAACGATATGCCGTCCGAAGGACTCTGTCCGGAGAACGCCTGTCAGCTCTAAAGGCGTCAGCAGATTCGGGGCGTAAATCAGCCGGTATCCCTTGCGCGTGCTTGATTCAAAAATATATCCACGTGCTTTTAAAATGTTAATGTGTTTCCAAATGGCCGTACGGGATACATTTAAATCTGCTGAAATCTGCTGTCCCGATACAAACTGTCCGTTAGCCTTCCGAAAATATTCCAGAATCTCGTTTCTCATAGACGTCCTCCCTTAATTTCTATTTATTCATTATAATGACCCTCCATCTATTCGTCAACCTGTTATATTATCGGAATTAACATTGTTTTTTCCGCCGCCCGCCTGTTTCTTTCTCTGCGCGGAAAAGCCGGTTCCCAGCGCCTGCAGGCACTGGAAACCGGCTTTGTTCTTATAAAATATACTGGCTGATATCCATATTTTCAGCAGCCTGTGACAGTCTGTCCTTCACAAACTGACGGTCAATACGGAGTTCCTTTTCTTCCAGATCAGGGGCTTCAAAAGAAATATCCTCCAAAAGACGCTCCATCATGGTGTAAAGGCGGCGCGCACCGATATCCTCTGTTTCAGAATTGACGCGGCATGCCATATCCGCCACCTCATCCAGCGCATCTTCTCCGAAGGAGATGTGCACACCTTCCGTCTCCAGCAGGGCTGTATACTGGCGGATCAGAGCCTGTCTCGGTTCTGTCAGAATGCGGCGGAAATCTTCTTTTGTCAGGCTTTTCAGTTCCACCCGGATAGGGAACCGCCCCTGCAGCTCGGGAATGAGATCGCTTGGCTTGGACACATGGAAGGCTCCGGCTGCCATGAAGAGGATATGATCCGTCTTAACCGGGCCATACTTGGTCTTGACCGTGGCGCCTTCCACAATGGGAAGAATATCCCTCTGCACCCCTTCCCGGGATACATCCGGGCCGGAGGAGGCGCTGCGCCCCGCCACTTTATCAATTTCGTCAATGAAGACAATGCCTCTTTTTTCCGCTGCTTCCACGGCTTTTTCCGCCACTGTCTCCATATCCACCATCTGGGCTGCCGCTTCTTCACGGAAAAATTTTCTGGCGGCCCGGACGGTCATTTTTCTTTTTTTCATTTTTTTGGGCATCATGGAGGAAAACATTCTGGACAGCTGGTTCATATTTTCATTGTCCCCATAGATGGACCCCAGTGCCTGTCCGCTGTTTTCAGGCACTTCTATCTCCAGCGTGCGGCTGTCCAGTTCACCGCTGCGGATCCGGTCCATGAGGGCCTTCCTCTTTTCATCTCTCACAGGATCGGAAGCAATCTGCGGTGTCTGCCCTTTTTTCTCCCCGAAAATAATTTCCATGGGATTGCGGGTTTCCTCTTTCTTTCTTCCCGGCCAGAGAATATCCGCAATTTTTACAACAGCGGCTTCTTCTGCTTCCGCTCCATGTTTTTCCGCTTCCCGGGTTCTGACCATGCGTACGGCCTCTTCCGCCAGATCGCGGATCATGGATTCCACATCCCGGCCCACATAGCCGACTTCCGTGTACTTGGTAGCTTCCACTTTGACAAAAGGAGCATCCGTCAGTTTGGCGATGCGCCTTGCGATTTCTGTTTTCCCGACACCGGTGGGGCCGATAAGAAGAATATTTTTCGGAATGACTTCCTCTTCCATTTCAGGCGGAAGCTGCATGCTTCTCCAGCGGTTCCGCAAAGCCACCGCCACCGATTTCTTGGCTTCAGTCTGCCCGATGATATATTGATCCAGCTGTTCAACAATCTGCCGGGGCGTCAAATTTTTCATAGTTCCTCCACAATGACATTATGGTTTGTATAAACACAGATATCTCCTGCGATATGAAGAGATTTCTCCGCAATTTCACGGGCGCTCATGTCCGTATTCTGCACCAGGGCCCGCGCGGCTGCGAGGGCATAATTCCCCCCTGATCCGATAGCCAGAATGCCGTCGTCCGGTTCAATGACTTCTCCGCTTCCGGATATGAGAAAAAGATTTTCCCCGTCTGTCATGATCAGCAGGGCTTCCAGTTTCTGCAGAACCCTGTCACGCCGCCACTCCTTGGCAAATTCCACGGCCGCCCTTACCAGATTGCCGCTGCAGTCTGTCAGACGGGCCTCAAATTTATCAAACAGGGCAAATGCATCAGCCACGGATCCGGCAAATCCGGCAATCACTTTTCCGTGATAAAGCCGTCTCACCTTTCTGGCTGTATTTTTCATGATCACCGCATTGCCCATGGTTACCTGACCGTCTCCGGCCACGGCTGTATGGCCGTCTTTTTTAACGGCCAGTATGGTTGTCGCTGTAAACATAATGCCTCCTGTCAGCAAATTCCCGCAGAGCCGACAATGCCCGCTCCGCCAGAACGGAATTTTTCTCTTTTTTGGGCACTCTTTTTTCCAGGGGCGGGAAAAGCCCGAAATTAACATTCATAGGCTGGAAACTGCGGCCTTCATAAGAGGAAATATAACGGAACAGCGCTCCGTGGGCCGTTTCTGCAGGGAATGCCCCGGGCACGCCGCCCACCGCGCGGGCCGCCGCTGAAAGACCCGCTGCCAGTCCTGATGCGGCGGATTCCACGTATCCCTCCACACCGGTCATCTGGCCGGCAAAAAAAAGGCCCTCCCGCTTCCGGGACTCCATGGTAGCCCGCAGCACACGGGGCGAATCGATATAACTGTTCCGGTGCATGACTCCGTAACGGGCATATTCAGCCCCGGCCAGACCGGGAATCATCCCGAACACGCGGCGCTGTTCTCCCCATTTCAGATGGGTCTGGAATCCTACTATATTATACAGCGTCCCCTCCCCGTTGTCCTGCCGGAGCTGCACCACCGCGTAGGGCTCCTCTCCCGTAGCCGGATCGGGAAGCCCCACCGGCTTCAGGGGACCGAAGCGCATGGTGTCCTCTCCCCGCGCCGCCATGACTTCAATGGGCATACAGGCCTCAAATACTTTTTTATTTTCAAATCCGTGAATGTCCGCTGTTTCCGCTATGCACAGGGCTTCCCGGAACGCCTGATATTCCTCCCGGTTCATGGGGCAGTTCAGGTAGGCGGCTTCTCCCTTTCCATAACGGGATGCCCTGTAGATTCTGCCGGCGTCCAGTGAATCCTTATAGACAATGGGCGCGGCGGCATCATAGAAATGGAAACTTTCCTCACCGCAGAACCGGGCCACGGATTCCGCCATGGCTCCGTCTGTCAGCGGTCCTGTCGCCACAATGACGATCCCCGTTTCAGGAATAACGCTGCATTCTTCTTCCGCAATTTCTATGAGAGGATGACTTCTGACCGCTTCCGTAACTGCCCGTGCGTATCCCATACGGTCCACGGCAAGGGCTCCTCCCGCCGGCACCTGGTGGGCATCAGCGCAGGCCATGATCAGGGAACCCATGCGGCGCATTTCTTCCTTCAGAAGGCCCACGGCATTGGTCAGGGCGGCAGCCCTCAGGGAGTTACTGCAGACCAGTTCCGCAAAGCAGTCTGTCCCGTGAGCCGGCGAACGGCGGAGAGGACGCATTTCCGCCAGACGGACGGGAATGCCCAGACGGGCCAGCTGCCAGGCTGCTTCAGAGCCCGCCAGCCCCGCTCCGATCACTGTCACCGGTTCCGTCATCTGCCTTCCTCCTTCCCGGATTTTTCTTCTGTCCCTGCGGCAGCCGATTTCTTTCTTTTGGTCTTTTCCAGGGTAGGACATTCCGCATTCGAGCAGAGAATCTTCTCTGTGCCGTTTTTATAAGTCTTCTTCACCATAATATGTCCGCATACGGGGCAGTACTTGTCCACCGGCTCGTTCCACAGGGCCATGGTGCATTCCGGATAGTTGCTGCATCCATAGAAATAACGGCCTTTTTTCGACCGGCGGCGGATCAGGTGTCCTTTTTTGCAGGAAGGACATACAATGCCCGTATCCACGACAATGGACTTGGTGGCACTGCATTTCGGGCAGGCCAGATACCGTCCGTAGGGGCCGGTGCGGTACATCATCATGGCGCCGCATTTATCACAGGCCACCTCAGACGGTTCCTCCTTCTGCCCGTCCTTCTGATAAGGTTTGATATTGCGGCACCGGGGATAGTTGGGACAGGCCAGATATTTCCCGTAACGGCCCATTTTTACAATCATATGGGCGCCGCATTTCTCACAGAGCACATCGGATACTTCCTGATTCTCCTTCATATCCTCCGCTGCTCTTTCATCGGCGCTCTTCAGCTCTCCGCTCAAAATCTGGTAGAAACCTCCCAGCACCTCGGCATAGGAGGCTTTCCCCTCGGCAATTTTATCCAGCCATGTTTCCAGTCCGGCCGTGAAATCCACATTGATGACGCGGTCGAAATATTTTTTCAGAAGATTCACGATGGTAAATCCCAGTTCCGTGGGAATGAACTGTTTGCTTTCTTTTTCCACATATTTCCGTTTCTGAATGGTGTCGAGAATCGGAGCATAGGTGGAAGGACGGCCGATTCCCTTTTCTTCCATAATTTTAATCAGACTGGCTTCTGTAAACCTGGGCGGCGGAGATGTGAAATGCTGCTCTCCTTCTATGGACCGGTTGGAGACCGTCTGTCCCTTAGCCAGGTCAGGCAGCCATTTTTCCTTCTCTTTTTCCTTGTCTTTGGAGGATGCCACTACAGTGAATCCGTCAAACAGCACATGAGTTCCGTTGGCCTTCAGTGTGAAATTCCCGCACTGCAGCAGCGCCGATGTGTTCTGCGACAGCTGAGGCACCATCTGGCTGGCGACGAAACGGTTCCAGATCAGTGTATACAGACGGAGCTGGTCCCTCGTCAGAGACTGGGCCACAGCCTCCGGGGGAAACTTCATGGATGTGGGCCGTATGCCTTCATGGGCATCCTGGGCATCCTTGGACTGCACATAGGTGTTGGGCTTCTCCGGCACATACTGGGCGCCGTAGGTCTGTGCTATATAAGGAAGGGCCTCCTTCTGTATCTCATCTGAAATACGGACAGAGTCTGTACGCATATAGGTAATCAGGCCCACATGGCCCATACCGGCTATTTCCACGCCTTCATACAGCATCTGCGCCACCATCATGGTCTTTTTTGAACCGAAGCCCAGACGGTTGACACTGTCCTGCTGCAGTGTCGATGTGGTAAAAGGCGGCTTGGGCTTTCTCTGTTTTTTCTGCTTGGTCACAGACGTGATCTGTGCGTCCTGCTTTTCCAGTTCTTTGACGGCCCTGTCAGCCGATTCCTTGTCGGGAAGGGAAATTTCCTTTCCGTTTTCCGCCGTCAGGCGGGCCGTGAATTTTTCATGGTCCGCCGTTTCATAGATTCCTTCCACCGTCCAGTATTCCTGGGGGTTGAAGGCCTTGATTTCCTCTTCTCTTTCACAAATCAGCCGTACAGCCACAGACTGCACGCGGCCTGCCGACAAGCCGCGGTAAACCTGCTTCCAGAGCCACGGGGACAGCTTATACCCCACGAGCCTGTCCAGCACGCGCCGCGCCTGCTGGGCATCCACCCGGTTCAGGTCAATGGGCACAGGATGATGCACCGCCTCTTTAATGGCCGGCGGTGTAATTTCATGAAAAGCAATTCTGACATTATCTTCCGGGTTTACATCCAGCAGCTTCGACAGATGCCAGGAGATGGCTTCTCCTTCCCGGTCAGGGTCCGTTGCCAGAAGAATATCCCGGGACCGGTTGGCTTCCTTCTGAAGATCTTTAATGAGTGTTTCCCGCCCCGCTGAATCTACATACTGGGGCGTAAATCCGTGATTTACATCCACACCCAGGGTACGCTGGGGCAGATCCCTCAGATGTCCCATGGATGCCATCACTTTATAATCAGATCCTAAAATCCGTTCAATGGTCTTTGCCTTGGCCGGTGACTCCACCACCACCAGGTGTTTTCCCTTCGGATTCGGCCTGCGTTTAAATAACGGTTTTTCTTCCTCCTGAACCGCTTTCTTTTTTCTGTCTCCTATGGTAATCGTTCTTTTAATTGACA
>DIDD01000059.1 GCA_002417965.1 Veillonellaceae bacterium UBA5809 | reverse complement strand
GAATTCAGTATGAATCATTCAGGGCATAATGCTCTTTCGTCGGTTTTATCGGACAGGCAGATTCTTGAATCGGAGCCGATGAGCCGCCATACGACATTTGGCATCGGCGGGCCGGCCGATTGTTTTCTGCTGCCCCGTTCTAAAAAGGAACTTTGCGACATATGCCGGATATCCTCAGAAGAAGGGTATCCGCTGTTTATTATAGGAGGCGGCGCGAATCTTCTTGTCAGAGACAAGGGGATACGGGGCGTGGTGCTTTCTACGGAACTGATGAACCAATTGGTCTGCGACGGCCAAAGCATTATTACAGATTCGGGCAATCCCACAGGGAAAGTAGCCCGTTTTGCACTGGCATGCGGATTGGCAGGCATGGAATTTGCCAGCGGGATTCCTGGATCTGTCGGGGGGGCTGCTTATATGAACGCCGGCGCCTACGGCGGCGAAATGTCAAAAATTGTGGCGTCAGCGACAACCTGTGATCCGAAGGGGCAGATACGCATTTATAATCAGGATGAAATCGGATATGCCTACCGGCACAGTCTGTTTATGCAGACCCATGAAATTATTATCAGTCTGGCGCTTCATCTTTATCCGGACAGCCAGGAGGAGATCAGAAAACGGATGGAAGATCTGCAGAACCGCCGGCGGTCGAAGCAGCCTCTGGAATACAGGAGTGCGGGGAGCACCTTCAAAAGACCGCCTGGACATTTTGTGGGGGCAATGATTGAAGAATTGGGGCTGAAGGGATTCTCTGTAGGAGATGCCCAAGTCAGTGAAAAACATGCGGGATTCTTAATCAACAGAGGACATGCCACATGCCGCGACATGATCAGTCTGATGCAGGAAGTGCAGCAGCGGGTGAGAGATAAATACGGAGTATCCATTGAGCCGGAAGTACAGATTGTAGGGGAAGAAGAGGAGCAGTGAGGAGGAGACTATGAAAGTATTGATTACGGGAGGCGCCGGTTATATCGGAAGCCACTGCAGCCGTTTTTTTAACGAAAAAGGAATTGAAACGCTGATTCTTGATGATTTAAGTGAGGGACACAAAGAAGCAGTGCAGGGCAGCTTTATCCAGGGAAATGTAGGAGACGGCAATTTACTTGACCAGATTTTCCGCAGCCATGCAATTGAAGCCGTCATTCACTTTGCCGCTTTTACTTCGGTGGGTGAATCTGTGAAAAATCCGTCCAAATATTTTCAAAACAATGTAACCAACATGCTGACACTGCTGAATGCCGCTGTTGATCATCATATCCGGTATGCTGTATTTTCATCATCGGCGGCTGTTTTTGGAGAACCCTGCACCATTCCCATTTCTGAAACACATCCTAAAGATCCGATTAATCCCTATGGAGAAACGAAACTGATCGGAGAAATGATGCTCCGTGATTATGAGAGGGCCTATGGACTTCATTCCTGTTCATTCCGTTATTTTAATGCTGCGGGCGATGCAGGCGATGCACTGATCGGCGAATCCCACAGCCCGGAAACCCATTTAATTCCCATTGTGATTCAGGCGGCCATGGGAAAAAGACCGCCGATGAAAGTATTTGGGAATGACTATGATACCAGAGACGGGAGCTGCATCCGCGACTATGTTCATGTGGAAGATCTGGCAGAAGCCCATTATCTAGGCCTTTCCTATATCATGGAAAAACAATGCACCGACTCCTTTAACCTCGGAAGCGAGACCGGATTTACCGTATTGGAAATTATCAAAACCTTTGAAGAACTGTCAGGACTGAAAGTTCCCTTTGAAATTGTGGGCCGGCGGGCGGGAGATCCGGCTGTTCTGGTGGCGGGAAATGAAAAAGCGGAGAAGCTGCTTCATTGGGTGCCCCGGAAAAGTGATTTAAAAACGATTCTCACCGATGCATGGCATTGGGAGCAAAAAAGAAAGTTCTAACCGTGAAGAGGGGAAAACAATGAGCAAAATAAGAAAAGCAGTGATACCGGCAGCAGGATTCGGAACCCGCTTCCTGCCGGCCACAAAAGCAACGCCGAAGGAAATGCTTCCCATTGTAGATAAACCGACGATCCAGTACATTGTAGAGGAAGCGCTGCAGAGCGGCATACAGGAAATACTGATTATCAGCGGGCATGCCAAAAGAGCGATTGAAGATCATTTTGACAGTTCCCCTGAACTGGAAATGCACCTGAAGGAACATGGAAAACTGGATCTTTTGGAAGAAGTCAGAAAAATTTCCTCCGTCAGCATTCATTATATAAGGCAGAAACACATGAATGGACTGGGAGATGCCATTCTCTATGCGCGTGCTTTTATGGATCATGAACCATTTGCTGTACTTTTGGGGGATGATGTGGTATACCACCCGGAAAAACCTGCCCTTAAGCAGCTTATGGATGTGTATGACAGAACAGGAGCCACCGTTCTGGGCTGCCAGCCGGTGCCGGAAAGCAAGGTTTCCTCTTACGGGATTATCAAAGGGACAGTCACAGACGATGCCCGGCTGATGCGCGTTCAGGATATGGTGGAAAAACCGGCCCTGTCTGAAGCCCCAAGCCGTATGGCGGTTTTGGGACGCTATATTATTACGCCTGACGTATTTGACGTGCTGCAGAGCACCAAGCCCGGAAAAGGCGGGGAAATTCAGCTGACAGATGCACTTCGTGTCATGGCACATAGAGAATCAGTATATGCATACCATTTTGAAGGCAGGCGGTATGATGTGGGCGATAAACTGGGATTTCTGAAAGCCACCGTTGAATTTGCCCTGCGCCGTCCGGACCTGAAGGATTCATTCAGCCAGTATTTAAAGGACGTCGTTGCAGACTATGAGAAAAAATGATTTCTGCAGGATCACGAAGGCCTGTGAAGAAGATATACCGGCCCTGGCGGCCGTGGAAGCCGCCTGCTTCACAACACAGGAAGCAGCCGATGCGGATACCTTCCGGCGCCGCATCAGAACATTCCCCGATTCTTTTTTAAAAGCAGAGAAAGAAAACCTGATTGTAGGCCTCATCAACGGATGCTGTACCAGCTGCTCCTCCATTGATGACACCATGTACAGCGCATTCCAGTGCGGCCACGATCCGAATGGATTATATCAGGCTGTTTTCGGACTGGCAGTTCTTCCGGAGTACAGACATCAGGGAATTGCCTCGGCGCTGATGAAGAGCATGAAAGAAGAAGCAGTCCGGGCAGGACGGAGAGGAATCATACTGACCTGCAGGGAATTCCGCATTTCCTGGTATGAGTCACTGGGCTTCTGCAGTGAAGGCCGATCCCGGTCCGTTCATGGAGGCGGAGTCTGGTATAATATGAAAATGGAATGGCAGAGTCCTTCCAGAAACATCGGCGGAAGCCGGCTTTCCTGAGAAAGCCGGTATTTTTATGCTATAATAAAAGAGATAATCATCCCGCAGAATTACATTCAAAGAGAAAATATCTCTGTTACAGCGTATAAAGGAAACCGACTATGGAAGTAATTGCTTTTATTGGACCGCCCGGCACGGGAAAAAGCGACCGGGCTCTGGTAGTAGCCTATGAGAACCATGCATCCTGTATTATTGATGACGGAATTCTGATTTACCACAACCGGATTGTGGCGGGCAGTTCCGCCAAGAAAGAAGAAAGCCGGCTGAAAGCGGTCAGGAGGGCTATATTTCAGGATCCGCAGCAAATTCTTTCCGTCCAAAATGCGTTAAAAAAAATTCATCCCAACCGGGTGCTGATTCTGGGAACATCAGACCGCATGGTATTAAAAATTACAGAAGCGCTGGAACTTCCTGCGCCGAAACGGTATATCCACATTGAAGAAGTGGCCCGTCCTGAGGACATCAAAAAGGCCAATGAATCACGGATGAAAGAAGGAAAACATGTCATTCCCGTACCGACCATGGAACTGAAGCCTCATTTTCAGGGATACCTGGTGGATCCGATCAAATCCTTTTTTCATAGAAAAAAGGGGAAGATGTCAGGAAAAATGGGGATGACTGAAAAATCAGTCGTCCGTCCCGTTTTCAGCTATTACGGAAAACTCGTTTTCTCCGACAAAGTGTTTTCCGCGCTGGTCCATTATGCATTGATTCATGAAAAAGAGGTCATCCGGGTAGAAGACGTATCGGGGAAAAAAAGCGGCACACTCAACAACGGGCTGATCCTTTCCGTAGGCGTTGTACTGGCGCCGGGCACCCCTGACGGAGTCAAAGCCGCAGTGAACAGGATCCGCCGTCTTGTGCAGGATGAAATTGAATATACCACAGGCATGTCTCTGGATACACTGCGTATTTCGATTGTGACTGATGTATCCGGCTGACAGGATTTGCCTTTACATTATTAATCTATGGAGGAACAGAGTGGAACCATATAATGAAACTCCGGCCGGCAAATATTTTACTTTGACCTACGGATGTCAGATGAACGAATCTGACTCGGAACGGATCAACGGGCAGCTGGAAGAAATTGGATATCAGCCGGCATCCGTGATGGAAGATGCCGATATCGTGATTTTAAATACCTGCAGCATCCGGCAGAATGCAGAAGAAAAAGTATACGGAAAAATTGGAGAATTGAAGAAACTGAAACAGGAGAAGCCTCATCTCCTGGTGGGGATTACCGGCTGCATGGCACAGGAAAACAAAGGGCGGCTGATTGCCCGCATGCCGGTGATTGATTTTGTGCTGGGGCCCTATCATATCCACGACCTGAAAGACGTTGTGTCGGGTGAGAAAAAAGGGCGGGCCCCTGTTGTCATGACGGAAATGAATCCGGAAAGAGTCAGTGACTTCAGTGAACTGAAAGCTGCGCGGAAAAGTCATGTTTTTGCATGGGTTCCCATCATGCAGGGATGCAACAAATTCTGCACTTACTGCATTGTTCCTTACGTAAGAGGCAGACAGGCAAGCCGTACGGTGCAGGACATCTGCGGAGAAGTACGGAGGCTGGCCGAAGAAGGCTATAAAGAAATTACGCTGCTTGGACAGAATGTCAACTCCTACGGGCTGGATTTCAGAAATGGAACTGATTTTGCAGATCTGATCAACAGCCTCAGCGAAATTCCCGGAATTGAACGGATCCGGTATATGACCTCCCATCCGAGAGATATGACATTCCGTATGGTGGATGCCATGGCGGCCTCCCCCAAGGTGGTCCGGCACATGCACCTGCCCGTACAGCACGGATCCAATGAAATGCTTCGTAAGATGAACCGCGGATATACCATAGAACGCTTCTTTGAACTGCTGGAATATGTCAGGGAAAAAATGCCAGACATCGCAGTGACCACAGATATTATTACAGGATTTCCCGGGGAAACGGAAAACATGCATCAGGAAACGCTTTCACTTTTAAAAAAGGCCAGATTCGATTCTGCATATACCTTTATCTATTCGCCCCGCACAGGGACACCGGCGGCCCGTATGACCGATCAGGTGCCTGAGGATATCAAGAAAAGGAGACTTCAGGAACTGATGAACACAGAAAATTCCATCAGTCTGGAACTGAACCGGGCCATGGAAGGGCATACCTTCCGGGTCATTGCAGAGGGACCGACAAAAAATGATCCTGAACACTGGTTCGGGCGTACATCGGGCAACAAAATGATTATATTTCCCAAAGACAAAAAACTCGAAGTGGGAATGACAGTGTCTGTGCACGTTGATAAAGCGCAGACCTGGATATTAAAGGGAACTTTAACGGAGTGATGAGGGAATATGGCTGGTAAGACACCGTTGATGGATCAATATAAAAAAATCAAAGAACAATATCAGGACTCACTCCTCTTCTTTAGGCTGGGAGACTTTTACGAAATGTTTTTTGATGATGCAGTGACGGCTTCCAGAGAACTGGAGCTGACACTGACAGGACGCAATGCAGGAATGGATGAAAGGGCACCCATGTGCGGAGTGCCGTTCCATTCTGCGGAAGTTTATATTTACCGTCTCATTCAGAAAGGATATAAAGTTGCCGTCTGCGAACAAATGGAGGATCCCAAAACGGCCAAGGGCCTGGTTAAAAGGGATGTTATCCGTGTTGTCACACCGGGCACCATTCTTTTTGAAAATGCAATTGCTGAAAAATCCAATAACTACCTGGCCTATGTAAAAAACAGAGAAGGAGACATAGCAGCGGCGGTAGCAGATATTTCAACCGGAGAATGCTGGTGGGGTGTGTGGAAGCAGAAACAGGAAACAGAAGATTTTCTGGATATGCTTTCCATCTATCAGCCTTCTGAAATCATCTGCTCCTGTGATGACAATATGTGCCGCATGATCAAACAGTATGCGCAGGCGCGGCTGGGGAGCTGCCTGGTATCAGAACAGCCGGAAACAGAAGATTCCCCCTCTGAAGAAACTATGCCGTGCATTCTTCCGGAGGAAGCAGGACCTCTTGCAAAATCTGTTTTTTCAGGACTCTTCCGGTACCTTCGGGAAGTTATGAAAAAAGACAGCTTCTGCTTTCATGAAATTCTTCCTATCCGTCAGGATGAAACACTTCTGCTGGATGAGGACTGTCTCCGTCATTTAGAAATTACGAGAAATATGAGAGACGGGGGGCGCAGGGGGACACTGCTGGAAGTACTGGACTATACATCGACAGCCATGGGAGGACGCCTTCTGCGGCGTTGGCTTGAACGGCCGCTGACCGATGTGAATCATATCCTTCTCCGTCAGGATGCAGTGGAAGAACTGGCAGGCCATGCCACAGAACTGTCCCAGATGGAAAAATGGATGGACGGCATGTTTGATTTTGAACGGATACTGACACGGATTGAAGCGAACACCACATCGCCCAAAGATTTACTGGCATTAAAATCATCCCTGAAAATCATTCCTGACATGAAACGTCTTCTCAGCGGATTTTCCTCGCTTCTGCTCAAGAGACTGGACAGACAGATGAACAGCCACCGGGCAGTCTATGACCTGCTTGACCGGGCAATGAACGAAAAAGGAACGGGAAATATCCGCGACGGCCATTATATCCGCGACGGCTTTTCAGCGGAACTGGATGACCTGCGGTCCCTGACGCAGAACAGCCGTAAATGGATCGCGGAACTGGAAGAAAAAGAGAAAGAGAAAACCGGTATTAAACTAAAAATAGGATTCAATAATGTTTTTGGGTACTACTTCGAGATTTCCCACGCCAACAAACTTCCGGTGCCTGATTACTATGTCAGGAAACAGACGCTGGCCAATGCGGAAAGATACATCACACCGGAGCTGAAAGAATTTGAAGTCAAAGCACTGAGCGCCAGAGAAAAGACAGAAGAACTGGAGCTGAAGCTTTACCGCGGAGTCCGGTGTGACATAGAGCCGCATATTCAGGACATGCAGAAAACAGCCCGGGCTCTGGCGGCGGCCGATACGCTGGCCAGTCTTGCCCGGGCAGCGCTGAAAAACCGGTATATCCGGCCGCAGATAGCTCATGACGGACGCATTTCAATCCGTGACGGACGGCATCCCATGGTCGAACATATGCTGAATCATGAAATTTTTGTCCCCAATGATACTGATTTAAATCACAGCAGTCAGGAAGTACTGATCATCACAGGCCCCAATATGGCGGGAAAGTCTACTTATATGAGACAGGTGGCTATTTTGGCGCTGATGGCCCAGACAGGTTCTTTTATACCGGCAAAATCAGCGTCCTTTTCCCCCGTTGACAGGATTTTTACACGTGTGGGAGCGACTGATGATATTGCCACCGGGCAGAGCACATTTATGGTGGAGATGAAAGAAGTATCCCATATTCTGCGTCATGCCACATCCAACAGCCTGATCATCCTGGATGAAATAGGAAGAGGAACCAGTACCTATGACGGAATGAGCATTGCCAGGGCTGTGGTGGAATACATCACAGAGAAAATTCATGCCTATACACTGTTTGCCACCCATTACCATGAACTGGCTGACATGGAGCAGCCGGGGAACCTTATCAGAAACTATACTGTGGCCGTGAAAGAAAGAGGAAAAGAGATCAGTTTTCTGCGGAGAATTATTCCCGGCAGCGCAGACAAAAGCTATGGAATTCATGTGGCCAGACTGGCCGGACTGCCGGACAGCCTTTTAAAGCGGGCCGATGAAATTCTGGGAGATCTTGAAGTAGAGAATCCGGGAATGACTTCTTCTGGCCATATCCAGAAGAAAGACATTCCGCCATTGGGAAATGACCTCTTTACCAATCAGATTATAGAAGAATTGAAAAAAATGGATGTCATGAGCCAGACACCTATAGAGGCCATGGAAATCTTATTCAGACTGAGCCGGCAGGCAAAGGAGGGATCATCATGCCGTTGATTCACATACTGGATGACCAGACAGCCAATCAGATCGCGGCGGGAGAAGTCGTAGAAAGGCCGGTTAATGCTGTCAAAGAACTGGTGGAAAATTCCATTGATGCCGGAAGCAGAAGCATTGAGGTGGAAATTGCGGAAGGCGGACTTGCCTACATCCGCATCAGTGACGATGGGTGCGGCATGGAGAAAGAAGACCTTTCCCTTTCTGTAGAACGGCATGCAACAAGCAAAATCAGTACAGCCGATAATATCTATCATATTGCTTCACTGGGATTCCGGGGAGAAGCCCTGGCCAGCATTGCCTCTGTATCACGGATGAAAATTACGGCCCGCATGCAGGGATCAGAAACCGCACAGTGGATATCTGTGGAGGGGAGCCATATCACAGACCGGGGAGAAACAGGAGCACCCCAGGGAACCACCGTTGAAATCAGAGACCTTTTTTACAATGTGCCTGCACGGAAAAAATTTCTCAAATCCGAAAGAACTGAAAGCGGACGGATTAACACCATGCTGGGGAAACTGGCCATGGCCAATCCCGGCATTGCTTTCCGGCTGATCAACAACGGACGGACTGTTATTGAGACACCGGGCAACGGGAGACTCCTGGACGTACTGTCTGCACTCTATGGGATTGACACGGCGGGAGAAATGCTCCCGGTAAGCGGAGAAGAAGTGCAGATGGACGGTTTTATTTCCAAGCCTTCTCTCTTGAAAAGCAGCCGGCAGTACCAGACCTTTATTGTAAACCGGCGGGTTGTAGACAATCCTCTCATAAGCAAGGCCATGGACAATGCCTATCATTCCCTGCTGCCGAAAAATGGATACCCGGTGGCGGTGCTCCATCTCCGGGTGCCTCCGGAAACCATTGATGTCAACGTACATCCTCAGAAAAGAGAAATCAAATTTTCTGATGAACAAGAGATTTTCAGGGCAGTCTATCATTCTGTTCTCCGCACACTGACGACACAGTCCGAACCGGAAGAAGTAGCCGCCTCCATGATACGTGTTCCCGGCCATGATGAAGGAAATTCCATGGGAACATTCCTTTCAGGAAAGGCGGGAGATCCGGTATTGCCCGGCCATGAAAGCCCTTCTGCCGGATGGGCGCAGAAAACACAGCCGGCACAGAACACGGCAGACCCTGCAGCCCGGACA
>DIDD01000018.1:8620-8992 GCA_002417965.1 Veillonellaceae bacterium UBA5809 | reverse complement strand
TTCCCTACTTTTGACCCGATTTTATCCCCGAGAAAGGCGATGATTCCTCCCATCAGCATCAGGATAAAGAACATGGCAATCCCAATGAACATGATATATCCTCCTTTTCCTGTACACTATCTGGAGACGCGCCAGCTCAGCACCATCCCCACGGCCAGGGCCAGTGCGTCAGGAAGCCATACTGCCGCAGCCGGCGGCAGGGCATGGCCCCGTCCCAGGGCGCCTGTAAATGTCATAACTGCATAGTAGAAAAAAATGACAATCACAGAAAGTCCGAATCCGATGGAGGACGAGGACCTCTGTTTCTGTATGCCCAGGGGGGCTCCCACCAGGGCAAAGACGAAGCTCGCCAGCGGCAGCGAGAAGCGTTTG
>DIDD01000018.1:0-8566 GCA_002417965.1 Veillonellaceae bacterium UBA5809 | reverse complement strand
TGCATCATCCGTTCTACGCCGTCCGCCGTCAGGTCGTAAATAACGCCGTCTTCCATGTACCAGCTGTTGTTTTTCCAGATGGCAAAAGGTGCATTTTCCATACGGGTTACTCCGTCATCGGTAAATTCCTGAATGGTGATGTTTTCAAGGCGGTGTGTGTCGGGGTCGTAGCGCCGTGCATAGAGAAGGTGTTTCAGAACACCGTTCTGCATGTCTTTCAGTACGATATGTTCGGTGGTGCCGGGTTTAATGTTCTGTTTAATCTCCTGGTTGATGACGGTCTGGTAGGTATTGTTGGTCCAGGGCACCACATATTCATTGAAAGCCACTGCCATGACGCTGATGAGAAAGGCGACTGTGAAAACCGGAGCCGCCAGACGCAGAAAGCTCTGTCCCGAGGTCCGCATGACAATGAGTTCACTGGATCCGGAAAGCCGGGAGAAGCACATGAGCGAACCCAGCAGGACTGACATGGGAAAAGTATAGATAATAATCCGGGGCATGGCCAGCAGGAACAGTTTGCTCACGGAAGCCCAGGATGCTCCGTATTTTGTCACATATTCCGCAATGCGGAAGAGTGTGTCGGAGCCGATGAATATGGCGGTAAAAGCAGCTACGCCGAACAAAAAGGGCCCGAAGAATTCCCTCAGTATGTATTTATCGAGTATACGCATCTGCATGCCCTCTTTTTGATTAGAATGAGCCCGTTCATAAGCTGAAATTTTCCCCCAGATAAAATTTTCTGGCCACGGGATGTTCCGCAATCATCTGTGCCGGCCCTTCGAGAAGGACTTTCCCTTCTGACAGGATGTAGGCCCGGTCAACAATAGACAGTGTTTCTCTCACGTTATGGTCTGTAATCAGAATTCCTATGCCCCGTTCTTTCAGATGGCCCACGACTTTCTGGATGTCTTCCACCGCCAGGGGATCAACCCCGGCAAAGGGTTCATCTAAAAGGATAAAGAAGGGGTCCATGGTCAGGGCACGGGCAATTTCCACACGGCGCCGTTCTCCTCCGGAAAGTTCGCTTCCAATGGAGTCCTGCACATGGGAAATATGGAATTCTTCCATCAGCTGATCTGCTTTTTCTTTTTTCTGGACACGGTTCAGGTCTTTTCTTGTTTCCAGGAGTGCCATGAGGTTGTCTTTTACGGACAGTTTCCTGAATATGGAGGCTTCCTGCGGAAGGTAGCCGATCCCGAACTGATGCCGCAGGTGAATGGGCATGTTGGTAATGGGTGTTCCGTCTACGGTGACATCGCCTTCGTCAGGACGTATGATCCCTACAATCATGTAGAATGTGGTTGTTTTCCCCGCCCCGTTGGGGCCGAGAAGTCCCACGATGCTCCCTTGTTCCACGGTAATGCTCACGTGGTCTACGACAACACGGTTTTTATATGTTTTGACAAGCTGCCTGGTTTCGATTTTCATATTTTTATGCATTGGTATTGGTTATAATCAGCGTACTGCGTCCTTTGGTTTGAATCAGGTTTGCCCGGAGGTCCATGTCCAGTTCGGGACCTGTGAATGTGTTCCCGTTCTGTGTGGCTCTGGCGTTTCCTGTGAGTACGATCCGGCCGTCATCGGCATCGGGACTTTTAGTGTATACGGCTGTGTCCCCGTCTGCTGTCAGCTGGTGGGGGTCGCTGACGATATGGACGCCTCCTGCGGCAGTGATGCGGATGCCTTTTAAGTTGCCTTCCATGCGGGGCGCCGTAATGGTTCCGTCAGGAAGTTCAGCACGGGCGCTGCCTTCGGCCAGTCCGTATCCGGTATTGGTATTATAGGTCACGTCGTCTCCGTACAGGGACCGTTCTCCGTCATGGATAACAACGGATCCTGTTCCGTGAAGTGTCTGGTCTCCTGACAGTGTGACAGAAGCCGCCGTCAGCGATGTGTCTTCTTTCTGATAGGTCACGCCTCCCGTCAGGTAGGCTGACCGGTCATTGAAATGGTATTCTCCGGAGCTGCCTGTCATGACGGCGCCTTCATCTTTAATGATAATATTTCCCTGCGCTGAAGCGGTCTTGCTGACTCCGTTATAGGTCAGTACATCGGCGGTGATTTCTGCTGCATCCGCCCCGGCGGCTGTCAGGGAAAGAAGAAGCAGGGATGCTGTAAATACAGCAGCTGATAGGGTCTTCATGTAGCATCATTCCTTTCTGACAGCCGGGGGCTGCCCATGGCTTTAATTTCCTGCAGAACACGGTCTGCAGTGAAGGAATCCGCCGTCAGTACACGGCCGTCCTGTTCCGCTGTAAATCCGCCCTGTGCCGACAGGATGTCTGTGTTTCCATCATAGTCCAGGTTCTTGGCATTGAGTGTGATCCCGTCTGAGGATTTTCCCTCGATGGAGCCTTCCAGATGAATCTGTTTTTTCTTCTGGTCTACTGTCCCCTGCTGTGCCTGGAGTTTAAGACGGCTGTCCCCTTTCTGAAAGAAGCCCTGAACACCGGTCAGGTAGGAAATCTGTGTCTGCGGATCCACTTTGACGTGGTCTACTTTCAGGCTCCATACCAGCTGTCCGTTTTCTTCTTCTTTCAGATCGGCTCCGGAAAATTCCGCCATGGGCGAGGATGATGAGGATGCCCCGCCGGGCCGTCCTGTTCCGCTGTCTTTCATCATCCATACGGCAGCTGCAGCCGCCAGAAAAAGAAATACCGCCAGAATCCATTTTTTTTGTATTTTTTTCATGGAATTTCTCTCTTCAGTTCTTTCAGCATTTCAATCTTGTCAGGTTCTGTCCAAAACAAATGCTGAAACCACAGCCATTCTGCCGGATGTTTTTTAATAAATGTTTCCAGAACATCTGCCATTTTCTGTGAGTTTTTGAGAAGATCCGCCCGTGTGTCTCCCGTATTTTCGTAGTGAAATGCTTTCTGCACACAGATTGTATGTCCCTTCCCGTTTTTGCGGCGGATGATAAAAAGGGGAACAATGGGCGCCTGGAAGCGGCGGGCAAAAACGGCCGGTCCCTGGGGAAAGGAAAAGGTGCGGTTCATAAATTGTACGGGAACTCCGGTGTGTCCTCCGTCTTTGTCTGACAGGAATCCGAGAATATGGTTCTGTTTCATGGAACGGGCCGCTGCAATCAGTTCATAGCCCCCTGTTCCGGTGAGGTAGATGTGCTGTCCTGCCAGCGCCCGGTATTCATTAATCATCTTCATCAAGGCATCATCGGACTGTTTTTTCCCGATGGCGGATGTGGGGCAGCCGTGAAGTGCCAGCCCGGCTCCCAGCCATTCCCAATTTCCCAGATGGGCTGTGAGTCCAATGACTCCCTTTCCTTCTGCAAAGGCGCTTTCGAGGTATTCCGGATGGTCAATGTCAATATAGTCTGTAATATGGTCTTTTTCTCTGACCAGGCGGGGCACGTACATCATTTCCATGGCCGACATGCCGATATTTTCATAAACTTTCTGCAGAAGCTGTTCCGCCTCTTTGGGAGAGTATCCCAGGCCCTGACAGATCTGCTCAAGGCCGCGCGTTTTTTGTTTTTCTATCCGGTTCATAATCAGCGGACCCATCCGTCTGCCTATGGCCAGCACTCTTTCGTAGGAAAGGCTGCACAGGGCGGAACTGATCTGCTTGATGATCCGGTATCTCCAGCCCACAGATATACCCATATGGTTCATATCTTCCTTCATTTTTCCGATAAACCCAAAAAATAATCAACTGCTTCTTTCCATCGTCCCTGGGACCGGAGAACCATTTCAATCAGTTCTCTTGCCGCCCCCTGTCCTCCGGGAAGAGCGGAAACAAAGTCTGCACTGTTCTTATTCTCAATGCATGCATCGGACGGGCAGGCTGACAGTCCGCACCGCTGAAAGACAGGAAGATCATTGAGGTCATCTCCCATGAAAGCGGTTTCTTCCCAGGTCAGGTTCCACCGTTTCATTACATTTTCCAGAGCTGTCACTTTGTCCATGACGCCCATTTCCATAAAGTCTGTCTTCAGTTCATGTCCTCTCGCTTCTACGGTCGGTGATGTGCGCCCGGTTATAAAACCTATTTTGAATCCCATTCCATGAGCCAGCGCCATGCCCATGCCGTCTCTCACGTTAAATGCTTTGTAGGCTTCTCCTTCGGGGCCGAACAGAAGTGTGCCCGGTGTCAGTGTCCCGTCCACGTCAAAAGCAATCAATTTAATTTTCCGGGCCCGTTCCATTATACAACCCCCTGTTTCAGTAAATCGGTAATATGCACCATTCCTACAGCTTTTCCATTTTCATCCACTACAGGAAGAACTGTAATGGGATGGGGGCTGTGTTTTTCCATGACATGAAGCGCCTCGGCCGCCAGCCGGTCCGCTGTTATGACTTTTGGAGAAACGGTCATGACATCCTGTACGGGACGGTTAAGGAATTCTGTCCCGTTTTTCAGTCCCCGCCGCACATCTCCATCGGTAAGCAGTCCCGCCAGCACGCCATTTTCATCAATGGCATTGACGGCTCCCATGCCTTTGTCTGTCATGACGAAGAGTGCGTCTTTGACAAGGGCGCCGCTGCCGATGACGGGATTGCCATCCCCTTTGTGCATAACCATGTCTACGGTCATAAGAAGCCGTTTCCCCAGGCTTCCTCCGGGATGAAAGACGGCAAACTGGTCTGCTGTAAAGTGATGTTTTTCCATCAGGCATACGGCGAGGGCATCTCCCAGCGCCAGGGCCGCCGTGGTGGAGGATGTGGGCGCCAGTCCCAAAGGACATGCCTCATGGTCCACACCGGCGTCCAGTGCTACATCGGCATTCCGTCCCAGGGTAGAATCCACATGGCCTACTACGGCAATAATTCTGGCTCCGATACGGCGCAGGGAGGGAAGGATATGGACAATTTCAGCAGTTTCCCCGCTGTTGGAGTAGGCCACCACAATATCTTCCGATGTCACCATGCCCAGATCTCCATGTATGCCTTCTGCCGGGTGAAGGAAAAAGGCCGGCGTTCCCGTACTGGCCATGGTGGCCGCCACTTTTCTGGCAATATGTCCGGATTTCCCCATGCCTGTCACAACAACGCGTCCCCGTGAATGATGGATCATTTCCACGGCGGTTTCAAAGTTTCCGTTCAATTTTCCAATTAAATCCAAAATAGCCCGGGCTTCGTCACGAAGCACCTGGGACGCCACATCGATGACTGACATAGGAGCCTCCTTGGTCAAATGCACACCGGCTGTCTTATGTTACAGATTCCAAACAGCCTATAGTTTATTATACAATATTCCACTGTAAAAAATCTGACAATTCCTTATCGGGTTTGCTGTACGGCGCGGCGTATTTCAAGAATCTGCCGGAGCAGTCCTTCCAGAGACGAAAGGTACAGCATATTGGTGGAGTCCGACAGGGCTTCCGGCGGGTTGTCATGGACTTCCATGAAGAATCCGTCAACCCCGGCTCCTGCCGCCGCCCGGGCCAGGTAGGGAATAAATTCACGCTGTCCCCCGGTCGAAGTTCCCATGCCTCCGGGAAGCTGTACGCTGTGTGTCGCATCAAAGATCACCGGGTATCCGAGCTGGCGCATGATCGGGAAGGAACGCATATCCACAACCAGGTTATGGTATCCGAAGGAAACGCCCCGTTCTGTGACTGCCAGGTTGGTGTTCCCCGCTTCTTCCATTTTTTCAATGACATTTTTCATGTCTTCCGGCGCCATAAACTGTCCTTTTTTGACATTGACGGGGCATCCGGTTTTGGCCGCTCCGTAGACCAGATCGGTCTGGCGGCAGAGGAAGGCCGGGATCTGCATCATGTCCAGCACGCGGGAGGCCGGTCCGAGCTGTGTCACGTCATGCACGTCGGAGAGGACGGGTACCTGGAGTTCGGCTTTGATGGCCTTAAGAATTTCAAGTCCTTTTTCAAGTCCCGGTCCGCGGAAGGACTGATAGGAGGAACGGTTGGCCTTATCATAGGAGGCTTTGAATATGTATTGAATTCCCAGGCGTCCGCAGATTTTTTTAATTTCTCTTCCGATCATCAGTGTTCTGTCATAGCCTTCAATAACGCAGGGGCCGGCAATCAGAAACAGCCGGCTTCCGTCCAGTGTGAGGGGTCCTACCTGAATGGTTTTCATAATGGGTGGCTCCTTTCAAAATAGGCTTCGGCCCTTTTCAAATCTTCTTCTGTATCAATGCCGATGCCGTCCATATCTGTCTGAATGACGCCTATGCGGCAGCCTGATTCCAAGGCACGGAGCTGTTCCAGAGATTCGGTTTTTTCCAGCGGTGTCTGGGGCATGGCGGCAAAGTCCAGCAGGAACCGGCGGCGGTAGGCATAGATGCCCACATGTTTGCGGGGCGGTTCCGCGAAGGCGTGACGCGGAAAGGGAATCAGGGACCGGGAGAAGTACAGGGCTTCTCCCCGGATATTCACTACGACTTTGACCGCAGAGGGATCTTCATATTCTTCTTTTTTCAGGGGCGAGGATACGGTGGCCATATCAAGATCAGGCCTGTCCTGCAGGCAGGATGCCAGGGCGTCAATAACTGCAGGATCAATGAAGGGTTCGTCGCCCTGTACATTCACAATAATATCATAATCCGGGTAATGGCGTACGGCTTCTGCCAGACGGTCTGTCCCAGTGGGGTGGTCCGGGGATGTCATGACGCATTCTCCCCCGAATTTTTTTATTTCTTCTTCTATCAGCGGATGGTCTGTCGCAATGATGACGATATCCGGTTTTTGTGCCAGCACCGCCCGTTCATAAACCCGATGAATCAGTGTTTTCCCCGCAATTTTCCGGAGCGGTTTTCCGGGAAGACGCGTTGATTCATATCTGGCAGGAATAATACAGGCTGTTTTCATAGAATTTCCTCCAATTTCTTTTCCAGCAGATACTGTCCTTTTTCTTCAAATACCACACGGATGGAGAGCACATAGACAGGAACTCCTGTCTGCGATGCACGGGGGGGCAGTTTTACTCCGTCTTTTTCTGTTATTACGATGCACTCTGCCCCCTGCCGGACCGCTGCTTCTTCCGCGCGGTCCAGATCGTCTTCTGTATAGGCATGATGATCTGGAAAGGCCATCTGTCCGACGGTTTCGAGTCCCGCATCTGCAGCTGTACGGAGAAATCCGTCCGGGTTTCCCACCCCCGACATGGCCAGGGCTTTCATTCCTTTTACATGGGTTAAAGAAGCGCCGGCCGTCCGTGTGCCGCGCTGCCATTCTTCGAAGGAAAGGCATTCCGCCGGCCGGTGCCACGCTTCAATCACAGGAACTCCCGGTGCTTTTTCCGTCAGGACACGCCGAATGTCTGTTTTGGCCTGTTCCCCGGCCTGATCCGCTTTGGTCAGAATAAAAAGGCCGGCCCTTGACAGGTGGTCCAGCGGTTCCCGCAGAAGTCCGCGGGGCAGAAGGTGTCCGCCGCCAAAAGGCCACGTGCTGTCAATCAGCACGAGATCCAGATCGCGTTTCATCCGCCAATATTGAAAGCCGTCATCCAGAAGCAGAATGTCAGCTCCCATGGCTTTGGCTTTTTCCGCCGACCGGCACCGGTCTTTCCCTGTCAGCACAGGAACTCCCGGAAGGGAACGCGCCATAAGGTACGGTTCATCCCCCGCCTGTTCTGCGGACAGGTATATGCGGGAAAAGTCCGATACAACGGCTCCCCGTTTCTCCGCGGACCCCCGGTAGCCTCTGGAAAGAACAGCCGGGCGGAGTCCCCGGCAGGACAGGAATCCCGCCAGCCACATGGCAACCGGTGTTTTTCCTGTTCCCCCGGCTGTGATATTGCCGATGCTCACAGCCGGAAGGCCGGGATCTGCAGCCCGGGCTGATTCTTTCCGCAGGCGGGATTCAGCTCCTTTTCCGTACAGTACCGACAGCGCCGAAAGCAGTGCCAGAACGGTTCTGTCCGCCGCACCGCGGGCTCCTTCTTTCTGGAGCTGAAGAATGTATCCTTCAGGGTTCACGATGGATTTCCTCCCAGTTTGATATGAACTTCATCAGCCATTTTTTCCAGGGCATCCACATTTCTTTTGGTCGCCCCCTGGTTTTCCCGGACAACTTCAAGTGCTTTTTCTCCCATGGTTTTCATTTTATCAGGATTGGCCAGCAGTCCCATCAGGGTTTCGCCGAATTCTTCTTCGCCTCCTGTCATGATGCAGGCTCCTCTTCCTAACAGGAGGGCATAAATGTCCTTAAAGTTAAACATATACGGTCCGACCAGGATCGGTTTCCCATGGGCAGCGGGTTCCAGGATGTTATGCCCCCCTACTTTCACGAAGCTTCCGCCCACAAAGACAATGTCTGCGAGGCTGTACAGCCGTCCCAGTTCTCCAATGGTATCCAGGATAATTACCTGATGGCTCAGGTCTTCTTCTGTGTTTTTCATTTCTGTGCGGCGTATCACCGAGAATCCGGCACGCCTGACCAGAAATTTAACAGCAGGCGCCCGTGTAATTTCCCGGTCGGCCAGGATCATACGGGCCGTGGGATATTTGGCGCATACTTTTTTAAATGTATGGAGAAGAATTTCTTCCTCCCCTCCATGTGTGCTTCTTGCCACAAGCACGGGATAGGTGTCTTCACTACGGAAGTCACGGCGTGGTTCTTTTTTTTCTTCTTCTGTTA
>DIDD01000144.1:20168-26945 GCA_002417965.1 Veillonellaceae bacterium UBA5809 | reverse complement strand
TGTTAACATGCGGTTTTGTTCTTTCGTAATGTGCTTTTGCCATAACATTTCCTCCATACGATAAAAAAGTATCTGCTTTTTTATTATACAATCAAAGTCAAGCAGATACAAGATTGACATCAAAAATTGCCCCTCTGAAAGGGGCGAAATGTGGTGGCGGCTCAGAGATTTGAACTCCGGACACAGCGGGTATGAACCGCTTGCTCTAGCCAACTGAGCTAAGCCGCCATGGAGCTGATAACCAGGATTGAACTGGTGACCTTATCCTTACCAAGGATACGCTCTACCGACTGAGCTATATCAGCACGATCTATAGGATCAAGGTAAGAAAAATCATGGTTGCGGGGGTAGGACTTGAACCTACGACCTTCGGGTTATGAGCCCGACGAGCTACCAACTGCTCCACCCCGCGCTAGTATATGGTGGACGGAGTAGGATTCGAACCTACGAAGGCAGAGCCGGCAGATTTACAGTCTGCTCCCTTTAACCACTCGGGAATCCGTCCAAATTTGGAGCTGGCAATAGGACTTGAACCTACAACCTGCTGATTACAAATCAGCCGCTCTGCCAGTTGAGCTATGCCAGCAGGTGCGTGACAAGTAATATTATACAGAATAATTTACTTGCTGTCAACCATCTTTTTCAGTGGGGATTTTGTTTCCCTATCACGTTTATAGATTATATCATCTCTGAAATGACTTGTCCAGTACTATTCTGAACTTTTTAATTTGGGGCCTTCTTTCCCTTCAAGAATGCTGTTCCCCTTCATTTTCAGGATCACGATTCAGTATTTTTTTTGCCCCCTTCAGGAATTTTGGACGCGGCATAAGTACTATGTGTCCGCATCCGCAGCATTTGACTCTCATATCTGTTCCCAGCTGCAGTACTTCCCAGTTCTGGGATCCGCATGGATGAGGCTTTTTCATCATCACAATATCTCCTACCTGAAATGATATGAATTTCATCATTTTCCTCCTTGATCTGTCGGAATATGCGCCGTGCCGCCCTGCTGCAGGCGGGGCACCAGCAGAAAACGAACGGGAAGGAAGGCAGCACCCGGCGGGATGATCCTGATCACGACATCTCTTCCTGCCCTCCATGTCCCGGCCTGGATATAATCGCGGTCTGTGCTGTCCCCGAACCAGTGCTTGACATCTGTTCTGTAAATGCGGGGCAGTCCGTCCTGGTAAACCATGAATGTCGCCAGGAAGATACCGCCCATGCTGTTTAAATACAGGTCATAGTCCCGGGTTCCGTTTGTCTGTATGGTAATGTCATAGTTAACTCCGTAATTGCCTGTATTTTCCCGGATGACACGGTCCATCTCATCCGTACCCTTCAGGAAGGGATCGGTTTTCCCGTCTCCTATTATAATTTCCTTTGGTCCGTCTGTGTCCGTATTCCAAACTGTACTGTTTCTAAAAGAAAGGTTCAGCGGGAAAGTGCCCCGCATCCCCTGGGTATCTGCCGCAGCGGGCTTTGCTGTTTTCAGTGTTTCCTGCAGCGGTTCTTCTGCAGGAAGCATGGCGACCCCAATACGGACTGGATTTTTTGTTTCTATTTCCACATAGCCGGTAATGAGGTTTCCGAATGATACCGGATCGGCAGGATCTTTGGCCAGTACCGTCCGGCGCCCGGGAATCAGTACTTTGTCTTCTCCCGGCCCGTCTATCTGTGTGACTTCCCGGAAAGACAGTGTCTGCCCGGATGTCACATAGTCACGGCTCGGGTCTCCGAATACGGTCCTTTTGATATGGATCAGTTCAGCATGGCTGCTTTCTCCGTATACTGCCAGAACCGCATCTTTCTTCATTTCATTGACATGATAGTAGTAGATCCGCCCCCTGCCCTGAATGACGCCTTCTGCCAAAATGCCTGGCTGAAACACATACTCCGGGGAGTCTGAAAAAAGCAGGGTATCCGATGTCCCTGTACGGGTTAACGGCATAGGTGTGTATATTCTGTCCAAAGGTGATCCCGCCGCGCCTGCATCAGCGGCCAGTCCCACTAAAAATACCCATAAGCACAACAACCACTTTTTCACTCTTCTATTTTCCTCTTTCCCTGCAATATACGGGCCAATCCTATAATTTTCTGGTATCTGTGTGCCAGTCCCGATTTGGAGATGCCGCATAGTTCCGACAGTTCTGTCAGGGATGCATTGGGATGTTCCATCCTCAGCCGGCAGGCTTCCTGCATTCTCCTGTCCAGGCTTTCGAGACTGCGGTATTCCAGGATTGTTTTTATGGCATATGTCTGCCGGACCGCCGCATCCACTGTTTTCTGGAGGTTGGCTGTCTCACAGTTAACCTGGCGGTTGACCTGGTTTCTCACATCTTTCATGACTCTCACATTTTCGAAGTCCAACAGGCTTTTCCCTGCTCCGACCACCTGCAGGAATGCGGTCACTTCATCGCCTTCTTTGATATATACGATATAATCGTTTTTCCTGTCTGTCAATTTCGGTGTCAGGTGAAATGATTTCATGCACTGCCTGATCAATTCAGCAAAATGAAAGGACTGCGTCACCATCTCCAGATGATAGTCTCCCTGGGGGCGGTTCACTGATCCGCCCCCCAGAAAAGCTCCCGCCAAGTAGGCTCTCCGGGCTTCTGTCCCCTCATATATGTCCATATCCTGCAGGGGAGGAGTCACCGGCAGAAATCCCAGGTTCTGAAGAAACCGGAGTCCCTTCTCAGAGGGGGGCACTGCCAGGGTGTACACATTTTTTTTGCGCAGTTTCCGCCCCTGCCTCACCATGACCGCAGGAATCAGTCCGCTGTCTTTTTTCAGGTAGACCAGCATGCGCCGCGCCACGGCATTGTGGCTGGTGGAAAATTCAATCCCCATCTGTCCGGCTCCCCCTGTAATCAGGGATCCGCTCATGCGGAACAGAGCCAGCATTTCCGCTCTCCGCGCGGCCTCGTCTTCCCGGGGAATCCTGGCTAATTCATTTTTTACGGTTTCTGTAAAAGACATTATTTCTGCCGTCCTAAATATTCATATAACACATTCGGATCAATATTCGAACGGAGAATATTCCGTATTCTGATTATTTCATCCGCCAAAACCACGGGATTATGAGCCGCTGCCGCTGTTTCTCCAATCAGGTCAGCCCGGATGAGCGCCACTCCCTGTTTCTGGATATTTTCCGGATCAATAACCACAGGGTAGGATCCGACTGCAGCATAACGCCGCAGAATATCAGGAGCGGGCATTCCGTCATTGGCCAGGACAAAATTAATCACGCCCGGTCCCACATGGTCAATCAGGGCTTTTACATGGTCGCTGACGGTATAACCGTCAGTCTCTCCCGGCTGTGTCATAACATTGCATATGTACAGGCAGGAAGCACTGCTTTCCCTGATGGCCTGCAGCACATCAGGAACCAGAAGGTTCGGCAGGATGCTGGTGTAGAGGCTGCCGGGCCCCAGGGTAATGATATCAGCACGGCGGATGGCCTCCACTGCGTCCGGCACGGCCCGGGGCGCTGCGGGAATGGTTGACAGATGAACAATCCGGGACGGATAGGCTGCAATTTCCGTTTCTCCCTCTATTGTTTTCCCATCCGCCATCAGAGCTGACAAACGGACGGTATCCACCGTGGAAGGAATAACCTGTCCCCGCACATTCAAAACTTTACTCGCTGCTTCCAGGGCTCTCTCCGCATCTCCGAACTGCTCCATCAGCGCTGCCAGGAAAAGGTTTCCCAGGCTGTGTCCGGCCAGTTCTCCTTTGCCCCCGAACCGGTACTGAAACAGTTTTTCCAATACACTTTCTTTGTCTGCCATGGCTACCAGACAGTTTCTCAAATCTCCCGGCGCGATGATGTTCATTTCTTCCCGCAGACGCCCCGAGGAACCTCCGTCGTCAGCAACTGTTACAATGGCAGACAGGTTGGATGTTTTATTTTTCATGCCCCGGAGCAGGGCTGAAAGGCCATGACCGCCGCCGACAGCCGTCAGTACCGGCCCCCGGGCCAGCATCATGCGGTTCAGTACCTGCTGACTGACCTGGGACTGGTCAGGCGCCACCAGCTCCAAAAAACGCTTGACCAGTTTTCTTACCGCGATGAGCATGATAACCACACCCAGACATACGAGCACCATGCCTGATACCGCCAGCAGGGTGTAATTATAGGATCCCGTCAGTGCATAGGCCATGCGGAAAAGCCATTCTTCCAGGAATCCGAAGATCTGGTAGTTGACCATCATGGTCCCCCCCAGAATCAGCAGCAGCAGCCCTATGGAAAACATAAACATCCAGCGCTTGACATGAAGCCCCGGGTAAAACCATCGGAACTGTATCATTGAATGGCCTCCGTACCGTCATGTTCGACATGATTTTTAGGAAGGTCCCTGTGCTCCACATTGACCAGGACCCCTTTCTGCCTCAGGTATTTTCCCAGCCGTTCTGTAATATATACAGAGCGGTGCATGCCTCCTGTGCACCCAATGGCAATGGTCAGCTGCGCTTTGCCCGATGTCTGAAACTGGGCAATCACAAAGTCTGTCATATCGAAGAGTTTATCAAGGAATTCCCGGGTCACCGGCGCATTTCCAATGTAATCCGCCACTTCTTTTACACGTCCGGTCCAGTATTTATATTTGTCCACATAAAAAGGGTTGGGCAGAAAGCGGACGTCAAAAATCATATCCGCATCGATGGGAACTCCGTATTTGAATCCAAAGGAGCAGACTGTAACATTCATACGCCCCTGTGTTTTTTCAATGATAAAACGGCTTTTCAGAAATTCACGGAGATCACTGCCTTTCATCGTGGTCGTGTCAATGATCATGTCCGACTGGGCACGTATCCCGGCCAGTATCTGCCGTTCTGCCGCAATGCCTTCCTGCAGCCGTTTGCCCGGCGCCAGGGGATGAACTCTGCGGGTTTCCATATAACGGCGCACCAATGCTTCGTCAGAGGCTTCCAGGAAGACTACTTCATGGGGTATATTCAGCTGATTCAATTCTTCCAGAGCCTGGGGCAGCGTATCAAAAAAAGTTCCTCCCCGGATATCTGTCACCACTGCCACATGCTGCATGGATGAGTGGCTGCGGAAACACAGATCAGCAAACCGGACAATGAGCACGGGGGGCAGGTTGTCCACACAGTAGTATCCCATATCTTCCAGTGTCTGCATGACTTTTGTTTTCCCCGCGCCGGACATGCCTGTGATGACTACAAAACGAAATGATTCCATGTTACGCCTCCAAAACATACCTGGCCACTGCCTTGGCCACACCGTCATGATTGTTGGAATCCGTCAGGTAACGGGCCTCTTCTTTTACTGCCGGTTCCGCATTTTCCACGGCAAAGGACCATGGTGTCACAGAAAGCATGGACAGGTCATTTTCTGAATTTCCAAACGTCATCACCCGGGAAAGGGGAATTCCCCACCGCAGACAGAGCATCTCCAGGGCATGCCCTTTCGATACGCCCATGCGGTGCATTTCATAGAAATAAGGCTTTGATTTGACATGGCCTACCTGCCCGCTGAAGCGGGCCGTCATATATCGGCTTGCTTCTTCCATCACCTGCGGATCTTCTTCAAAGATCAAAAGTTTTGTGGGGGCTTCTTCCAAATGCCAGAATGCTTCCCCCCGGACTTCAGCATGTATGCCGCAGGATATTTCATAGTCTTTTGTTTTTTTCTCCACTGCCGGAACAAGAAGCGTGTCATTGACATAGGCCTGCATATACCATCCGTGTTTTTTCCCTTCTGCCAGAATTTCATTGGCCGTATCCAGATCCAGCGTTTCATGAAGCAGAATCTGACCGGTTTCACAGGTCGCCGTCAGGGCTCCTGTGTAAACGACCATGGGTACGTCTCCTACATGGAGAATTTTCCCCCACGGACGGGCCGCCTGAAACATGCGTCCTGTGGCCACAACAATTCTTATGCCCATGCTTCCTGCTTTTCTGAGTACTTTTCCTGTATATTCTGAAATGGATATATCATCACGAAGCAGTGTGTCATCTAAATCAATGGCAATCATATCAACCGGTCTCATTTGTTTATCTATTCCTCCTGCTCTTTATTTTCCCGTTTCTATAGTCTTTCTTTTTATTATAGCATAAGGAATGTCAGCGGGTTATTTAATAGTATACTTCTTCCAGAATGAGTCCCTGGGGCGGTGCTGTGAATCCGGCCTCACTCCGCATCCGGAGCGCCAGTATTTTTTTCATATCCCCGGGCAGCCGTTTCCCTTCTCCTGTCTCAATGAGTGTCCCCGTGATAATTCTTACCATTCCCTGCAGAAATCCGTCTCCTTCAAAGACCAGATCTGTCTCTCCGTCTCTTTCTTCCACAGCAATCTGAGACAGGGTTCTGACTGAAGATTTTTTCATTTTTTTATTGCTGCAGAAGCTTCTGAAGTCAAAGGTACCCGTCAGTTCTTCCGCCGCGGCTCTCACCGCGTCCAGGTCAAGGGGTTTTCCATAGGCCCATATCTGTCTTTTCTCAAAAACTTTTTTCCGATAATCCGTCCGGATCCGATACCGGTATCGTTTTCCTTTTGCCGACAGACGGCTGTGAAATCTGTCCGGAACGCAGTCCATGGCCGTCACGGCAATATCATCCGGCAGGATTTCATTCAGGGGTTTCAGCAGCTGGCCCGGGGACAGACTGCGGGTCAGGTGCATATTGGCTACCTGACCCGATGCATGCACACCGGCATCCGTGCGTCCCGCTCCGGAAATTTCCGTCTCTTCCCCCAGAATCTCCGACAGCGCCTTTTCTATGCGCCCCTGAATGGTGCTGTCTGTATTTTT
>DIDD01000144.1:3287-20058 GCA_002417965.1 Veillonellaceae bacterium UBA5809 | reverse complement strand
ACCTCGGTAGGACGCCCGGCCAATGCATCCTGCCTCATGGACGGCATTCCGTCCGAATCCAGTCCGTCAATTACATTCAGCCACCGGTCTGCTTCTTCTTCTTTCAGGGGTATGCCTGCTGCTCTTGCAACTTTTCCGGTCTCCTTCATAGCGGCAATCATTACATCTCTCGCTTCCCCCGGTACTTTGACTCCTCCGTAATTGGTTTCATAAACCATCGCCGCCTGATTCACTCCTACATTGAGCATCAGTTTTCTCCACAGCCGGAGAGGCATGTCTGCTGCTACTTCATGGGACAGTCCGAGTTCCGTCAAAAATTCATCCACCGCACGGACCCGTTCTTCCTGACCTTTTTGCTGCGGTCCGATCCAGAGGCTTCCCATGTGATGATATACGGTTGAGCCGCCTGTACGGACAGCATCCATGGCCTGTGCCGTACAGAGCAGCACTTTTTCCGGACCATAGGCACGGGACAGAATCTGTTCACTGGAAATTCCGTTCAATACAGAAAGAATCACTGTATGGGGGCCCACCGCATGCGCTGCCGTTCTGACAGCTTGTGAAAGGCCGCTGTATTTGACTGCAAAAATCACCAGGTCCGCCGGCTCTGCCTCCTGCCCGGAAGCATAGTGAAAATGACAGGGTTCTCCATTGCACCGCACGCCTCCGCAGCGGTACCGCTGCGCCCTGGATTCATCTGTAATGACCTGCAAAGAATCTTCGCCGTTTTTCCGGCTTATACAGTGGGCATACATGGTTCCCATTGCTCCCAGTCCCACAACTGCTGCTGTATGAATTTTCATTCTGTCCTCCTGAAAAGAAAAGACCGCCGGCCCTTGTCCCAGTGCCGCGATCTGCCGCTTTGCTCCATTCCTGTTTCCTTTATTTTATCGTTTCCTCCAGTGTCAGTCAACGAGTCCCCGGCCGTTTCTATTCATTACAGGGTATGATATAATTAATATAGTTTCAATAAGGTTTGAAAGAGAGGGGATTCTATGAAGAAAATACTCCTTGCCATGGGACTGGCTGCTGCTCTTGCCGTGCAGGTTTCCGCTGCAGATCTCTGGCAGTACAGCGATACCCTGAGCATCGATATGAGTACTGCCAAAGTCACTGTGCAGAACGGACAGCAGATTCTCGAATTCGAAGGAACGGAAAAAATTTCTGACGGTACCTGTGTCTACTCTTATGTGTATAACCTGACGGAAAAAACCATTCAGGTCAAGGAAATGGAAAAAACCACTTCCAAGCTTCATTATAAGAGTACATTCCCTGCCGAACCCACGAATTCTCCCAATCCGGTCATTCGTGACCGCGCTGCCATGGCCCAGACCGTTTATGACCGCGTTATGGACAAGAAGTAATCAGGAAAATCCGTTCCTTCCGGGGCGGATTTTTCTTTTCAGTCATAAATTATTCAAAGGAGGACTCTTATGCCTGACGAATTAACCCAAAATCTGCTTCATTTTATTTCCCGCTGCCCCACCGCTTTCCATGCCGCGGCAGCCATGAAGAAAGCCCTGGTCTATTCGGGCTTCGAGGAGCTGCCCGAATAGAATCCATGGACTGTCCAGTGGGGCGGCCGTTATGTAGTTACCCGCAATGGTTCCGCACTGATTGCTCTCACGCTTCCCGCACAGCCTGCCGGAGCTTTCCGCCTCGCCGCCGCTCATGGAGATTCACCTGCGCTGAAAATCAAGGAGAATCCTGAATTATGCGATGCTTATTATATCCGGCTTAATGTAGAGGGATACGGCGGCCTGATCTGCAGCACCTGGACGGACCGTCCTCTTTCTGTGGCAGGCCGTGTCATGACGGAAGAAAACGGAAAAATTACTTCCCGCCTGGTCTGTGTGGACCGGGATCTTCTGGTGATTCCCAGTCTGGCCATACACATGAACCGTTCTGTTAATGAAAGCTGCAGCTGGAATATTCAGAAGGATCTGCTTCCCCTGTACGGAGAGGCGGAAGACCGGGGGGCTTTCATGAAGCTGATCGCCCGGGAAGCCGGTCTGGATGATCCATCCCGCATTCTGGGGCATGATCTGTTCCTTTACAGCCGCATTCCCGGTACTGTCTGGGGCGCCCGCAGTGAATTTCTTTCTTCGCCCCGTCTGGACGATCTCCAGTGCGCTTTTGCTGCTTTCCGGGGATTCACCGAAGGAAAGAAGGAAAAGTATATCTGTGTAAATTGTCTCTTCGACAATGAGGAAACAGGAAGTCATACCCGCCAGGGAGCCGCTTCGGATTTTCTGGAAAGCACCCTCCGGCGGATCACCGAAGGGCTGGGCCTGACATATGACCAGTATAAGTCCATGCTGGCCCGCAGTTTTATGCTTTCTGCCGATAATGCTCATGGGGTACACCCGAATTATGAAGATCTCTCTGATCCGGTCAACCGTCCGGTTCTCAACGGCGGTGTGGTGCTGAAATTTAATGCGGCCCAGAAATATTGCACGGATGCTGTTTCCGCCGCTCTCTTCCGTCAGCTCTGTCAGCGGGCCCACGTTTCCTGCCAGTCATTTGCCAACCGCTCCGATATGGCCGGAGGATCCACGCTGGGCAATCTGTCCGCCGTGCGGGTCCCCGTTCCCACCGCTGATATCGGTCTGCCCCAGCTCGCCATGCATTCTTCCTGGGAAACGGCCGGTGTCAGAGATACGGCTGATCTGGTCAATGTCTGTTCTTTCCTGTTTGAATAATTTTCTGTTTCTTAAAAGCTCCTCTGCACGGAATTCCGTGCAGAGGAGCTTTTTGAACCGCCATGGCATGTTTTTTGATAATCTGTCAGATCACAAATGTAATCAGAAAGCAGACGCCCAGTCCCACCAGCATGGCCGGACGCTGCCAGCGGTTGGCTATTTTCTGAACGGTACCAGGAATAACGCCTGCCACGACCGGCAGGGCCGTCAGCGCTCCGCCTGTTAAAAACAGCTGCATAATGGCACAGCCTGTAATGGCCGCAAAGCTGACTGCCAACGGATCCGCTCCCATGGACAGCACGATCTGGGTAAAGGGAAGCACAATGGGCGCCGAGGCTGCATTAGACTGTGTAATGGTCCCCGCCAGCGCTGATATAATAAACAGAATTTGTATGGGAGCCAGTGCAATGTAGGGTTCTGCATACTGGGAAATGACTGTCACAAGACCAATCCGGCTAATGACATTCGACATGAACATCAGGCTGAGTATCGCCACAATGGGAATGGCAATATTCGTCACTCCGCTGATCATGGCTTTTTCTCCCTCTCCCGGTTTCATATGTGTCATAAAAATAATCAGGATGCCCGTCCCCATACCCACGAGAAATACAGGAATACCAGAAAAGAAAGCCACGCAGAGCACCAGAAAGGGGAATATGGCCCGTGCAAAGGACGGCGCTCCTTCCGGAAGGGGTTCAAGTCCGCTTCCGTCTCCATTAACCGACAGTCCTTCGCGGATCATTTCTCTTTTGGCGCGCCAGTAGCAGAACACATAAATCCATATGGTGCCGGCCAGTGCCCAGAGATTAATCAGGCCAAAATGAACACCCGTCAATGCCAGAACCGCCAGCATGGTGGGATGGGTGAACCCGCAGGCATTGGCCACCGTATTGGCCAGTGAAATAATTCCGGCAGTCTTGTTGGGCGACAGTCCCAGACGGACTGCTGCCGGGCCTGCAATGGTCGCGGTGATCACCGGCTGCGTAAAGGATGTCAAAGCTCCGAGAAGGGCTGCCGCCAGTCCCGCCGCTGTGGCAATTCCCGGAGCTCCCCCGTAACGCCGTCCGAAATCCATGATATGCCATATGATCACATCCATATAGCCGCATTTCTGCATAATTCCGATAAAAAGCAGAACGCCCAGCATATCCACGATAACCGGATGCATGGACGCTACAAGAAGTTTGGACACCGCCTGGGGATCAGCCCCGGTCAGCGGGAATCCGGCCATCAGCGCCGCCAGTACCGATCCGACCACTGCCGTCAGATACAGGGGGGCATATCCCGTAATCATAACAAGCAGCGTAACAACCATAATGATTTGTGCTGTAATCATTCAAATCCTCCATAAACAGCGGCCTGGAAATCAATGTTCCCGAATCGCCCTGATTTTATACGACAAGGAAATAGAACGTCCGAGTTTTTCATCTTTTAAAGAACAGGAAAATTCTTCTCCGAAACGGAATCCGTTTTTCAGCGGTACGGTGCCTGTATAGATCAGACACTGCTCCGGCACGGTTTCTTCCGCCACTTTGTTCAAAATATCCTCCAGGGGCAGCATATCGCTGACATGGCCGTCCTGGTATTCTTCATCCGTCCCTTTCACGATCTGCCGGGACTGGATCCGCAGGCTTTCAAAATGATCTTTTACATCTTCATAAGGCCAAAATTCTTTGGAGCAGGGTTTGAGACAGAGCTGTTTTGATTTGTGAATGCTCACTGCTTCCAGATCTCTGTCCGTGTGGTCGCTGCCGATGCCGATATAGGTTTTCCCGTCCTGGATAAGAACCAGGTATTCGGCCTCTCCGCTTGTTTTGTCTCCAATCACGGATATTTCCTGTTTCTGTGTAATGATCTGGGGATCGCATTCGTAAACTACCGGCACGTCCTCCGGACATTTTACTCCGGCCTTTTCCAGTTCATGAATATGTTCCATGGTTTTCTCTTTGTCACATCCTGAAAAACCCACTACAATTAATTTTTTAATATCCGGCGTCATGACACAGCTGGTGCCGTCTGCTCTGCGAATGGTTATTTCCATATGCCATCATTCTCCTTGATTGTTAAATTCTGTCTATGTCCGGTTTTCTGTCCCGAAATACATTAATGCTTTCACGGATCTGGTGAATCACGTCAAGATCAATTTCCCCGCACCGGATTTCTTCCTCTGTCCCCAGATGACAGATCTCTTCTCCCCAGGGGCTGAGAAGCAGTGAATTGCCGCCGTACTTGGTTTTCCCCGCATAGCCGCATCCGTTCACGGCGCATAGATACATCTGGTTTTCAATGGCGCGGGCTGTATTCAGCGTCACCCAGTGCGCTTTTCTGACCAGAGGCCACTGGGCGGGCACAAAAAAGAGATCTACTCCCTTCAGAGCCGATGCCCGTATGATTTCCGGGAAGCGCAGGTCATAGCAGATGACCATCGAGCAGGGAATATCATCCAGTCTGAAGTGTACGGTGCTGTTCCCGCCTTCAAAGAATTTGTCTTCGCCGGCAGGGCTGAAGCTGTGTATTTTATCGTAACGGGCCACACATGCTCCGGTACGGTCAAAGACATAGGATGTATTATATACTTTCCCGTCCCGTATGACCGCTGCCGATCCGGCTACAATATTCACATGGTGGGCCGCCGCAAATTCTCCGAACACTTCCTGTGTTTTTTTCCCTTCCGGATCTGCCAGTTCCCTGAGATTTTCCGGAAAGAATCCCACATTCACCGTTTCCGGAAGCACCAGAATATCAGGACTGTCCTTCATGGCCTTTTCCATGCATTTCCCGGCATGGGCATAATTTTTATCCGGATCTCCTATCGCTGTATCCATCTGAATCAAAGCAATTTTTTTCTTCATAGACACACTCCTTTTTTCCAAAAAGTACTGGCACCCCACGGCAGGGTGCCAGACTGGAAAAGTCTTCTTTTTTATTATCTCACGGTCACGGTTTATTGTCGATGATGGCAATGCCGCCTTTTTCTCCGGTCCGTATTTTAACCGCTGTATAAAGCTCGGACACAAAGATCTTTCCGTCTCCCACATGCCCTGTATTGCAGACTTCACGAATCGCATCGATCAATGTATCCAGAGGTGTTTCATAGATTACAATTTCCACTTTGATTTTCGGCATGAGATCGACCGCCATCACGCTGCCTCTGTAGATTTCTGTATGCCCCATGGTCAGTCCGCAGCCATATACTTCTGATACAGTCATGCCGGTAACACCGATTGTCCTCAGCTTGGCTTTCAATTCATCCAGCTTTTCCGGACGTATCACCGCATCCACTTTGAAAATTTTCCTGTCATCCATTATGCGCACCTCCTTACATTTTATTATAAGCCCGTTCACCGTGATCAATCAGATCCAGGCCCTGTGCTTCTTCCGCGTCAGTGGCGCGGACCTGCATGAACAGTCCCAATCCTTTAATAATCACTGCGGTCATGACAACGGCCAGAACAATGCCGGTCACAATGCCGGTCAGCTGGGGAATCATCTGCGCGGCATTGCCATAGAGCCATCCGTCAGCTCCTGCATCATTGACGCTCTTCGTCGCCAGCACACCAGTCATGAGTGCCCCCCATACACCGCCTACGCCGTGGCACCCGAAGGCATCCAGTGAATCGTCATAGCCCAGACGTCCTTTTACGTAGGAAACAAAGAAGAAACAGATGACCGGTGTCGTAATGCCGATCAGGAATGCACTGCCCACGGTTACAAAGCCCGCCGCCGGTGTAATGCCTACCAGACCCGCCACAAATCCTGTCATCAATCCCAACGTGGTCATTTTACCGTGAACCATACGGTCCAGCAGAATCCATACAAGGCCTGCCGTGCAGGAAGCAATTCCTGTGTTGGCCAGTGCCAGTGCGGTCAAAGCCGTCGCTCCCACAGCCGCCCCGGAATTAAATCCAAACCAGCCGAGCCACAAAAAGCTGCCTCCCAGACAGACATAGGGCATATTGTGGGGCCGGAGTGTCAGGCTGCCGTATCCTTTCCGCGCCCCGATAAGAACAGCCGCCGTCAGAGCAGAAAATCCGGATGTGATATGGATGACCGTGCCTCCCGCAAAATCAAGAGCTCCCATATCACGGATAAATCCGCCCAGCCCCCAGACCATATGGGCCATGGGATCGTATACCAGAGTCCCCCACAAAACAACGAACAGACAGTAGGCCGGGAACCGTGTGCGTTCCACAATGCCTCCGCTGACAATCGCCGGTGTCAGAATGGCAAAAGCCAGCTGGAACATGGCAAATAATACATGAGGTATGGTGGGAGAATAATCCTTGAAGGCCTCCAGACCGACTCCGTTGAAGAACGCCCAGTCCAGATTTCCGATAATGCCTCCCGCATCAGGCCCAAAGCTCAGTGAGTATCCGAAAAGAAACCACTGTACGGTGATCAATGCCAGACAGACCATGGACATCATAATGGTATTAATCGTGTTCTTCCGGCGCACCAGACCTCCGTAAAAGAAGCCCAGAGCAGGTGTCATAATCAGCACCAGAAGAGTGGCCACACACATGTACGAGATATCGCCCGCAGATAATTCCTGCGCCGTATCATCGGCAGCAAGCGCTGCCGCGGGCAGGGCCAGGGCCCATGCCAGAGTACCGGGAAACAGAATTGATAATTTCATAGATTCTCCCTTTCTTTCTGCTGCGGTTTCCCTGAAAATAGGAAAAGCCCGTATACTGAATGAAATTCATTCGGTATACGAGCTTCATTGCTCTCTTCAGATGCAACCAGCAAAACATATTGGAATTACATATCAGAAGTATAACAACATAAAATCGGAATTGCAAGCATATACAAAAATTCTATTTGATCATGATAAAAACTCAATAGATATTTCTGAATTTCCTGCAAGAATCTTCACAAATCCTCTTCAATGCCGCCAATCTGTCAGAAGGAATATCTGACAGCCGCATTATAGGTGCGTCCGCTGAGAACTTCATTGTCATAAAAATCCCTGTCCAGTACATTATAGATGCTGAACTGTACCGTTACCGCCTTTGATACTTTATAATTGGCATCCAGATTCAGCAGAAAATAGGGATCATGGGATTCATAATCTCCGGTATCCACATCAGGTTCATTGCGGGCTGATACAAACATGCCGTCCAGATGGACATCCCAGGGATTTCTGCTGTAGGCCACACCGGCATGGAACAGATGACGGGGAATGTCGTAGTTCCGTTCTCCGCTGACTTTGCCGATCTGCCATGTGTAGTTGGCATAGGCCGACCACACGGGATTGAACAGCCGCTGGAAGGTCAGTTCAATTCCCCTTGTATCCGCTTTTCCCATATTATAATAATATTTAACATCAGGAGATACTGACTGCGAAGGATAACCAATATAATCTTTCGTCTTATCTTTGAAGAAATCCATATCCAGCTGTGTTCCCGTTCCCAGTTTCTTTTTCATGCCGATTTCGAAGTTGGTTGTGATTTCCGGCTTCAGTCCGGGGTTGGCAATGACAGGCCGCTTGTCCGTCCCGTATGGAACGGAAGCCGCCACTCTATAAACCTGATACAGCAGGGGCGGATTGAAAGACTGCCCGTAGGAGGTATAGAAGTTGGTGGTGCTGTTGTAGGCATAGTCAAAAGCCAACTTAGGGGATACTCTGCTGTAGGAGGTGGAACCATAGGTTTTATTATTTTCTGGTTTATCAGCATTTCGATAGTATCCGCTGTATTTTTTGTAATAATCGTAACGGGCTCCCAAGTAGGAGGTCAGGCGGTCCGTCAGCTGCCATTTATCCTGCACGTAGGCTGACCAGGTCTGGGATTTTCCCCCGTGCCATTCTGTGGGCGTCCCGCTGTCATGCCAGTTTTTCCAGTCATTGATGCCGGATATGGTCTGATGGAACTGCTCCTCATTAAAGGCGCTTCCGAAAAGAAGGGTATGACGGTCTATTTTCCACCGCTTATTGATGTCCAGGTCCATGGTTTTCGACGGATAAAAGGACCGGCTGCCGGGACCATTAAAGTCATTGGCTGCTGTTACCTTACTCGATGAGGTGTAGGTATAGCCGTCTTTCGTAAAATCAGTGAGGCCGAAATGGGCATGGATATTGTTCTTTTTATCATTATAGGTCAGGGAATGCATGTCATATACACGGAATCCACGGGTGCCGGTATAACTGGAATCACTGAAAGAGGCTTTATCCCCATTGTCCATGGCAATAATCCCCGACCATACCGGCGTTCCGTCTTTTTTATAGATATAGGTCCGGGGATCGGTGTACTTCCAGGTGTAGTTGGAATGACTGTATTTATAGGTAACTTTCTGGCTGTCACTGATATCATAGCCCAGATTGAATCCGTAGTTTTCAGACATGAAGGATTTTCGTCCCCGGTCTCCGATAATATAGCGTCCCGCCGCATCTTCATGGACAGGGTTCATCAGATCGCTTTCATTCAGTGTGGCTGTTTTTGTTGAAGAGGAGGCATACTGCCGGAAAGTGCGCCAGCCGTCGGTACTTCTGTTTTCATAAAATCCCCCGAAGGTGAGTTTTCCCTTTTTCCCCTGCAGGTTATAGGACTGGTGAACGGTGTTGTAAGTTCCGTAGCTTTCCAGCACAGAGCCATGCACGCCGTCCTGTTTCGGCGTTTCCGTGATAATGTTGATCACGCCGCCTACGGCACGCCCGCCGTAGAGGGCAGACTGGCCGCCGCGGACGACTTCAATGCGGCTGATGGAGTCAACAGGAAACATGTTCCACATAACTTCTCCGTTCCATCCGCTGTTGACACGCTGGCCGTCCACCATAACCAGAATGTTTTTCGATGTGTAGCCCCGCATGCTGACTCCGCCCTCCATGGACTGGTCCATCTGCATGCCTGCCGCCAGCGCCACTGCCTGGGCTGTCGACTGAATGTTGCGGCTCCGGATTTCTTTGGCTGTGACAATACTCACGTTGGCCGGCACAGACTGCACATCTTCAGCCTGTCTGTTGGCCGTCACGGTGACTGCTCTTAATTCATATACGGCAGAAGGCTGTGCCGCCCACACCGGTGATGTCACAGAAAGAGATAACAGAATCCCATAAAAAACATACTTATTCATAACTAATCTCCTCGTTTTCTTACAAGATCTTTTTTTATCGTTTATGAGTATAGCATTTCTTAAAGACAATCTCCATATAAAAACAAATAATTTATATTCTTGTTTTTCCATGATAAAAGGAAGGAGTCCCTTCACTCCTTCCTTTTATCATAAAACCGGCTGAAGACACGGTCCGTGTCTTTTTTCAGTTATCTGTGGCTGACACCCAATTCCTGGTCAATGACCGAGGCAATATCTTCCACAATTTCTTCCAGCTGTTCCTGGGACTGGCCCTCCGCCATGACACGGATCAGCGGTTCTGTTCCGGAAGCCCGCACGAGAATCCGTCCGTCACTGCCCAGTTCTTCTTTCGCTGATTCAATAGCCGCCTGGATCATTTCATTTTCTTCCCATCCGTTTTTGCTGTATACTTCTACATTTTTCAGAAGCTGGGGATAGGTATCCATCATGGCTGTCATACGGGACAGGGGCACGCCCTGTTTTTTTACAATGGATAATGTCTGCACCGCTGTAATCAGTCCGTCTCCTGTAGTATTGTAGTCCATGAAAATAATATGTCCTGACTGTTCACCGCCGATGGAGTAGTTGTGTTTTCTCATTTCTTCCAGTACATACCGGTCGCCTACTCCGGTAAATACTGTGCGGCACCCTTGTTTTTCAAGGGCTTTTTTAAATCCCAGATTGCTCATCACGGTTCCTACCACGGTATCGTCATGCAGTCTGCCCTCTTCTTTCATATGAACGGCATTGATGATCATAATATGGTCGCCGTCAAGGACCTGTCCTTTTTCGTCCACCAGAATACAGCGGTCTGCATCTCCGTCGTTGGCTACGCCGCAGTCTGCGCCTGCTTCAGCAACCGCTTTCTGAAGGGCTTCAATATGGGTGGATCCGCAGTTTTTGTTGATATTTATTCCGTCAGGCTGCCGGAAGGTCGCCATGACTTCAGCTCCCAGGCGGGTGAGTATTTCCGGCAGGAATCCGCTGGATGCCCCGTTGGCTGAATCTGTCACAATTTTCATCCCCTGCAGGTCTCCCTGCACTGTGCTGATGATGTATTCTTTATAAAGGTCCGCCAGATCTGCACGGGGCGCAATAACGCCGATTCCCTCTCCCGTGGGACGGGGAATTTCTTCCGAGTCAATATGTCTCAGAAGATTTTCGATTTCCTCTTCTGTAGCATCCGGCAGTTTATAGCCTTCATGGTCAAAAAATTTGATTCCGTTGTCCTGAAACGGATTATGGGATGCAGAAATCACCACGCCTGCATCATATTGTTCCTTCCGTGTCAGGTAGGCAATCCCCGGTGTGGGAATCACGCCCGCCAGATCGACATTTACACCTGTGGAGCAGAGTCCCGCTGCCAATGCCGCTTCAATCATGGTCCCGGACCGGCGTGTGTCCCGTCCAATCAGAAAGCGGTGCACTCCTTTTGTGCGGCAGAAGTAAGCACCTGCCGCCCGTCCCAGATGATAAGCCAGTTCCGGCATCAGGGTGGCGTTCACTACGCCGCGGATTCCATCGGTGCCAAATAATCTAACCATATAGTTCCTCCTTTAATACATCAGCCCTTCATGGCTGTATCGGTTGATATTTTCTCATAATAGCCAGTGCCGTTTCCATTCCGTCAAGGGCCGCACTCATAATCCCCCCTGCGTATCCGGCTCCTTCTCCCACTGGATAAAGGCCTTCTGTTCCTACGCTCTGACGGTCTTCTCCCCGGGGAATGCGCACAGGCGCGCTCGTCCTCATCTCCACCCCTGTAAGTCCTGCCAGGGGGGATGCGAATCCTTTTATTTTTGTATCAAAATAGGGAATCGCCCGTTCCAGTGTATGGGTTATAAAATCCGGCAGGAGTGCATGCATTTCTGCCGGCTCGGTACCGGGACGGTATGTCAGATAAGGACTTCTTTTTCCTGTTCTGCGGTTCAAAAAGTCGCCGACGCACTGCGTCGGTGCCCGGTAGGATCCGCTCCAGTCATATGCCAGTTTTTCATAATAACGCTGAAATGCAATTCCGTCAAGTATGCCCCCTCCGCAGTCAGCAGGTGTAACGTTGACAACAAGGGCACTGTTGGCAATTCCGCTGCTGCGCGCATGAAGGCTCATTCCGTTGGTCACGGCACGGCCTTCTTCTGAAGCTGCCGCCACCACCATTCCTCCCGGACACATGCAGAAGGAGTAGCAGGCCCGGTTCAGTTCTCTGTCATGGTAGACCAGGTTGTAGTCCGCCGGGGGCAGTCCGTATTTCTCCGGTTCACAGCGGTATTGTGCCTGGTCAATTAATGACTGGGGATGTTCAATACGCACGCCTGCCGCAAAGGGTTTCGGCTCCATGGCTACTCCCCGGCGGAGCAGCATTTCATAGGTATCCCGTGCGCTGTGCCCTATAGCCAGAACGGCCGCTTCTACAGGCCATGAGGCGCCGCCTGCCGTCAGAGAGGTAAGCGTGCCTTTTTGGATCGAGATATCCGTCACCTGTGTAAGAAAATAAAATTGTCCCCCCAGTGTTTCAATTTTATTTCTCATGTTTTTGACAACGGAACGTAAAATATCCGTTCCTACGTGGGGTTTGTGCTTCCACAGAATTTCTTCAGGCGCTCCCGCTTCTACAAACCGCCGGAGAATGTCATGAATTCCCGGATGGTTAACCCGCGTAGTCAGTTTCCCGTCCGAAAAAGTTCCGGCACCGCCTTCTCCAAACTGAACGTTCGTGTCCGGATCAAAATCACCGCCTCCCCAGAACCGGGAGACTTTCCCTGTACGGGTATCTACGTCGGCACCGCGTTCAAAGATAACCGGCTTGTAGCCTTCTTCCGCCAGGTAAAGGGCACAAAGAAGACCTGCCGGACCGGAACCTATGACCACGGGACGGCAGGTCAGTCTTTCTGTGCCTTTTTCTACAGGAGGAGGCGGGTATTCACAGACCTGGGCTATCTGTCTGTTTCCCCGGTTCTTTCTGCATACCGCCTTTTCATTGTCCACTGAAACGATCAGTGTATATACCAGGGACAGCGTATGGCTGCGCCTCGCGTCAACCGACTGGCGGGCCACCCGTATTTCATGAACGGAAGCCGGCGGAACTTTCATTATGCGGGCCGCCCGTTGTTTGAGATCCGCCGGTTCTCCTACAGGAATTTTTATATTTGTCAGGCGAAGCATGCCTTATTTCCCCTCCTCTCCGGCTTTTTCAATGTCTACGGAAACCGATACGGACTGAGGCGATGCATCAATTCCAGAGGGCACCGGTACGGAAATAACGCGGGACACGGTACGGTCGCCTCCGGAAACATCAATTGTTCCTGCCATGATTTCATGAACGGCATCCACGGATGCTGAAGGACCATTGACTGTCACAGCCGAAGGTGAAACAGTCACTTTTTTAACCACATATCCATCAGCCGGATTTCCCGTCACTCCCACTTTCAATGGAATCACAGCCGTTTTGCGGGCCTGTTTCATCACAACAGACACTTTAATCTGGGAAGGAACGGTTTCCACATCTTTGACGGTATTGCCCGAGGCATCCAAAAGATTAACAGAGCCAAATTCATCAAAGTTGTCCTTTTTACCGTCAATCCCAATTGATACAACAGCCCTGTCTACTGAAGATACTGCTGTATTGCCTCCTGCAATGGTCACGGCTTCAGGAAGGAGTTTGCCTGTAGAGGCGCTGTATCCTTTCATGGCTTCTCCAAAATACTGCACAGTTACAGGAACCGAACGGACTGTATAGGCATCAATTTTCAGGTCAAATACAGAGGGTGATTCAGAGACAACAACTCCGTCCCCGGGCACGGATATACGAATGGGTGTATTGGGAAAATCTCCCACAGAAGCACTCCGCAGATCCACGTAAGCTTCCAGATCGTCTCCCCGCAGCTTCATCAGGTCATTCCGGTTCATACGGATCCGTATATCAACTTTTTTCGGAACGTTCAGCGCTACCATGGAACGGTCCAGATTTTTCACCTGCACGGGAATCGTGAAGGAGCTTTCCACTAATGGGTTTTGTTCATTCATCACATAAATCCACAGTCCGCAGGCCGCGATGAGACAGATTAATTTAGGAAGCCACCAATGGAATCCTGTATATTTCATTTCAAAGGCCTCCATTTCTGCAGCATGTCACTGACTCCGCGGCGCCGTCTTTCCGCAACGAGGAAGGTCCGGAGCCGGTTTCTCAGCGATTCACCGTCCATATGCCGGTAAATATGTCCGCCGTAGGTATAGGAGATGGCGCCTGTTTCTTCACTGACAACAACGACCACACAGTCTGCCTGTTCCGACATCCCAATGGCCGCACGGTGACGGGTGCCCAGTTCCGAGGAAAGCGACCGGTCTCTGGTCAGGGGAAGCAGGCATCCGGCCGCCATAACACGGTTTTCACGGATAATCACAGCTCCGTCATGAAGGGGTGTATTCGGTATAAAAATATTTCCCAGAAGTTCTTTGGAAACAAGGCTTTCCATGCGTATCCCCGTGTCAATATAATCATCCAGACCGACTGCCCTCTCAAAAACAATCAGCGCTCCGATCTGGTTTTGGGACATGACAGTAACAGCACTGACCACATCGTCAATGACATGGCCCCAGTCTGTATCGTTCATAATCCGTGATGTAAAATAAAATTTCCCCCGTCCCAGCTGTTCCAGTGCTCTCCTCAGCTCCGGCTGAAACACAACCGGAAGGGCTATAATCAGAACGGTCATCAGTTTTTCCAGGATCCAGCTAACTGCATGAAGTTCCAGCCATTTGCTGACAAGCGTAAACAGCCCGAGGAGGACAAGCCCTTTCAGCAGTGCCGTCGCTCTCGTATTGCGGATCAGTACATAGCACCAATATAAAAAGAATGCTACCACTAAGATATCAAGAAGGTCCAGAAGCCTCATGGTTGATAATAATCCCTGCAGTTGATTCATCATAAAACAGAACTCCCGTCTGTACAGTAACAAAATAATTTTCTTTATTTTAACATGAACGATCTATGTTTGCATTACCGGTATGGGAAAGTGAAAAGCCCCGGCGGAAAATGCCGGAGCTCTCAGTCAGGGACGGACCGGTAACCGGGTACCCTCCGAATCTGTATGTTGTTTTGCCATTCCTTCCCGTCCGTATAGGTCCCATTCCATTTCCATCACACGGAACTGCAGGTCTGCCGAATGGTCTTCCAGCCTGTATATGTCCCCGTCATGACCACGTGTTTTCCGAAGCGCTGTTTCAGCTTCCCACCGGATGTCGTTAAGCTGTTCATCATAGCGGCTGGATTCCACATTCATCATCCGTTCCTGCAGATCTGCAATCTGGCTCTCCTGCCATCCGCAGAGGATAAGAAGCCCTGCAATGACTGCATAAGGAATCCAGAGAGAGGCCCGGAGATATTTCTTCCGTCCTTCCCGGAAGCTGTCCGTTCTGTTCATATTTATGATTTCATATTCCTCAGCGTTTCTTCCTGAAACTGGGGAAGGTGCTCTTTCGTAAATTCAATCCACAGGCGGGATGCTCTTGAGAGATAATGCCCGCGGCGCCAAATCACATAGAGATGATGGGTCATTTTCGGTTCAGTCAGAGGTCTCACCACGACCTGGCTTTTTTCACTGTTTTTGGGGCAGAGCCGGCTTGGAAGGAGGGCTACTCCCAGGCCTGAGCATACGGTCTGGATCATCAGCTCGCGCTGGCTGGTTTCAAAAATAATTTTGGGCGAAAATCCAATTTTTTCGCAGTTCTGCAGGATGTCATCATGCATGTTAAAGTCATCCCGGTAAAGTACAAGAGGGTAATCCGCCAGCAGTTTCAAGGGTACCTCTTTCCGTTCTGCAATCGGCATGTCTTTAGGCATAATTACACAGACTACATCATCGGACAGGAAGAAGGACTCAAAATCTTTTTTGGGAATTGTACAGATAATTCCCACATCAATGATTCCTTCCTGCACAGAAAATTCCACTTTTTTGGATCCATGCTCATAGAGCTCGATGTCAATTTGGGGATATGCTTTCTTAAACTGCCCCAGCAGACGGGCAAAGACATGGGCATCGGTAATCGGAGGCAGTCCTATATGAATGGTATCCTGCTGAAGATTAAATTCATTCTCAAAATCGGATTTCAGGTGTTCAAAAATAAACACGCACCGTTTGGCGTAGTTAAGAAAAATTGTCCCTGCCGCCGTCAGCTCCACGGTTTTGGCATTTCTGATAAAAAGGACAACTCCCATTTCATCTTCCAGCGACTTGATCATACGGCTGATCGCAGACTGGGAAATATGAAGATTCCGGGCCGCTTTACTGAAGCTTTTCTGTGATGACACTTCCATAAAATACTTTAAATGCCTATAATCCATACCACTCCACCCCGTCTTGCCTTTCTTGTATATTTTACCTATTTCCTATATAATGAGTCTGGTGCATGTTCCCGTTTATGAAATAATGTCCCTTGTCTATGCATAATTGTCATAATCATTGTAACGGATTTTCACGTATGTTGCAACCAAATTTATCAGCAAAGGAAGTGTTCTTTGTGAGAAAAATGAAAACCATGGACGGCAATACTGCCGCCGCTTATATTTCTTACGCATTTACGGAGGTCGCGGCCATTTATCCGATTACCCCCTCCTCTCCTATGGCAGAGTCTGTCGATGAATGGTCTGCTCATGGGAAAACCAATATTTTCGGAGACCCTGTACGTGTTGTCGAAATGCAGGCTGAAAGCGGCGCTGCCGGTGCTTTTCACGGTTCTCTCCAGAGCGGCGCCCTGACAACGACTTATACGGCATCCCAGGGGCTGCTTCTCATGATCCCGAATATGTATAAGGTCGCCGGCGAGCTTCTCCCCGGCGTATTCCACGTGGCTGCCCGGGCATTGGCCAGCCATGCGCTTTCCATTTTCGGCGATCATCAGGACGTCATGGCTGCCCGTGCAACGGGATGCGCCATGCTGGCTGAATCGAATGCCCAGGAAATCATGGATCTTTCCGCTGTAGCCCATTTGTCTGCCATTAA
>DIDD01000144.1:0-3004 GCA_002417965.1 Veillonellaceae bacterium UBA5809 | reverse complement strand
AGTGAGGCCGCCAATCCGTTTTATGAGGCGCTCCCTGAAATTGTTCAGGGATATATGAATGAAATCAACCGCCTCACAGGCCGTGATTACCGTCTGTTTAATTATTACGGCGCAGAGGATGCAGACCGTATCATTATTGCCATCGGTTCTGTCACTGATATCTGCCGGGATGTCGTGGATGCCCTCAATGCCGCCGGAGAAAAAACAGGCGTCCTGACCGTTCATCTCTACCGTCCCTTCTCAGTCAGCCATTTCCTGTCTGAGATTCCGTCCACTGTCAAAAAAATCGCTGTACTGGACCGCACAAAGGAACCGGGTGCGCTGGGTGAACCCCTGTACCTGGATGTACAGAGCGCTCTGGCTGCCTCGGACTGTGATATCCGTGTCTGCGGAGGCCGCTACGGGCTGGGTTCCAAGGATGTTGTACCGGAAGATATTATGGCTGTTTATGAAAGTCTGAAACACGAGAGGCCTTTCCACGGTTTTACTTTGGGAATTCATGATGACGTCACTCATAAATCATTGGCTCCCGTGCCGGTTCCGCCGATGCCGAGCCGTCTCGTATCCTGCAAATTCTGGGGATTTGGCTCTGACGGAACAGTCGGCGCCAATAAGAGCGCTATTAAAATTATCGGAGACCATACGGATATGTATGCCCAGGGTTATTTTGCTTATGACTCCAAGAAATCCGGCGGTGTTACGATTTCTCATCTCCGTTTTGGCCCCGATCCGATCCGGAAGCCTTATCAGATCCGTCAGGCTGACTATATTGCCTGTCACCGTCAGGCTTATGTTTATAAATATGATCTGCTCCGCGGATTTAAACCGGGCGGCACATTCCTTCTGAACTGCGTATGGACACCGGAGGAACTGGAAGAAAAGCTCCCGGCTATGATGAAGAGAAAGCTGGCTGCCCTCCATGCCAAGTTTTATATCATCAATGCGGTCAAGATTGCGGAAGGCCTTGGGCTGGGCGGACGCATCAACATGATCATGCAGGCTGCTTTCTTCAAGCTGACTCAAATCATCTCTGAAGAAGATGCGGTCAAGTATCTGAAAGAGGCTGTTGAGCATTCTTATGGCCGGAAGGGTCAGGATGTGGTCAATCAAAATAATGCTGCCATTGATGAAGGCATGCACGCTTTTGTTGAAATCCCCGTGCCGGAAGCCTGGTCCCGGGCCGTTGACCAGACCCCGAAAAATGTTCTCCCCCGCCCCGAGTTTATTTCTTCTGTATGCGATGTAATGAACCGTCAGGAAGGGGATGACCTGCCTGTTTCTACTTTTGTCGGCATGGAAGACGGCACATTCCCAGTTGGTACTTCCAAGTATGAACGTCCTGCCGCCGCTATTGAAGTACCGGAATGGATCCCTGAAAATTGTATTCAGTGCAACAGCTGTGCTTTCTCCTGCCCTCATGCCACCATCCGCCCTGTTATCGCCACAGAGGAAGAAGCCGCCGCTGCTCCGGATGGATTTATTGTCCGTGACCTGGCCGGCGCAAAAGGGCTGAAATACCGTATTGTCATTGATCCCAACGACTGCTACGGATGCGGCATCTGCGCCAATGTATGTCCGGCCCGCAAGAAGGCTCTGGTCATGAAACCTATCGAAACACAGCTGGATAAACAGCCTCTGTGGGATTATGCCATGACTCTGTCATCGAAGAAAAATCCGATGAAAAAGGAAACTGTCCGCGGATCCATGTTTGAACCGACTTATTTTGAATTCTCCGGTGCCTGTGCAGGATGCGGGGAAACTCCGTATATCCACGTGGTTACCCAGTTGTTCGGTGACCGCATGGTGATCGCCAATGCGACCGGTTGTTCCTCTATCTATGGAGCCAGCGCCCCTTCTATGCCTTATACGACAAACCGCCTGGGACAGGGACCTGCATGGGCCAATTCCCTGTTTGAGGATAATGCGGAATTTGGTCTGGGAATGCACCTGGGTGCAGAAAAGCTGCGCGACCGTCTGGCGTCACGTATCCGCCAGGCTGTTGATAATGCTGATGAAGAACTCAAACCGGCGCTGCAGGAATGGCTGGATCAGAAGGAAAATGGTACAGGAACCCGTGAACGGGCTGATAAGGTCCAGATGCTTCTGGCCGCCCGTATCCAGTCCCATCCCGAGTATAAGGAAATTCTGGCTATGAAGGATTTCCTTGTCAAGCGGAGCCAGTGGATATTCGGCGGTGACGGCTGGGCTTATGATATTGGCTACGGCGGCCTGGACCAGGTCCTTTCTTCCGGGGAAGATGTAAATGTCCTGGTTTTGGATACTGAAGTTTATTCCAATACGGGGGGCCAGTCTTCCAAATCCACTCCGGCTGCCGCCATTGCAAAATTTGCTGCTTCGGGCAAGAAAACAAAGAAAAAAGATTTGGGCATGATGGCTGTATCTTATGGTTATATCTATGTTGCACAGATTGCCATGGGCGCCGATATGAATCAGGCTATGAAGGCCATTGCCGAAGCAGAAAGTTATCCGGGACCTTCCCTGATTATCGCTTATTCCCCCTGTATCAATCATGGTCTGAAGGTTGGTATGGGCATGAGCCAGGATGAGGAGAAAAGAGCTGTCGAATGCGGATATTGGTGCAATTGGCGCTATAATCCACAGCTTCTGGAACAGGGTAAGAATCCTTTCCATTTAGACAGCCGTCCGCCAAAGGGCAATTTCCGAGATTATCTGCTGGGGGAAGTCCGTTTCTCCAGTCTGCTGAAGCTTTTCCCCGACAAGGCCGAGAAGCTGTTTGAAAAAACGGAAAGTGATGCACGGGAGCGGCGCGAAAATTATGTCCGTATGCAGAAGTCTTATGATGAAATGCTGAAGGAAAAGGCAGCGGAAAAAGCCAATCAGGCTGAGTAATTTTCTGCCCATTGATTTATCAGGAGGGACCGGATCTACGAAATCCGGTCCCTCCCTTTTTGATTGGCTTTTTATCTATCATATTAAAAGACGCCCAAAACAATCTCCGTAAAGAGATTGATGATCTTTCAGT
>DIDD01000138.1:17313-25223 GCA_002417965.1 Veillonellaceae bacterium UBA5809 | reverse complement strand
GGGCAATCAGAATAGGGGCCATAACAGAAATCAGCTGTTTTCCGTCTTCATAAAAATATTTCACGGCCTTTTTCTCCCTAAAGTGTAAGAAAAGGCGCTTTATCAGCGCCTTTGATTCATGAAATTTCAAGTCTTTTTAAATTATATCATTTTTTTGATATATCAGAAACTATAATATATTTATTGATTAATCCGCTCAAAAAAAACCGCCTCCCGGCGGCTTTTTTTTGAGCACAGATACTTATACTGTTTTTCCTGCCTTTGCCCAATCGGCTTTAAACCGGGCCAGTCCGGCATCAGTCAGCGGATGCTTCATGGCATCCATCAGCACCTGATAAGGCACTGTTGCGATATGGGCTCCTGCCAGTGCGCACTGTTCAATATGCTGCGGTTTTCTGATAGAAGCTGCAATAATTTCCGTGGAAATCTGGTGAATCGAAAAAATATCCGCAATATCCCGGACAAGCTCAACACCATCCCATCCGATATCATCAATGCGCCCGACAAAAGGACTGACATAGGAAGCGCCTGCCCGGGCCGCCAGCAATGCCTGGTTCGCCGAAAAGACAAGCGTTACATTTGTATGAATTCCTTTTTTATGAAGACGGGACACTGCTTTCAGTCCTTCCGGCGTCATAGGAATTTTAATTACGATATGAGGTCCTATCTTTACCAATTCTTCTGCCTCACCGACCATTCCGTCAGCCTCTTCGGCGATGACCTCTGCACTGATAGGCCCATTGACAAACGAAGAAATTTCACGGACAACCTGATGGAAATCACGGCCTTCTCTGGCAATGAGTGAAGGGTTGGTCGTCACTCCTGAGATAAATCCCATATCATAAGCTTTCCTGATTTCCTCCACATTAGCCGTATCAATAAAAAATTTCATAGTACAAAAGGCCCTCTTTCATAATAAAAGCCGCGCAAAGCGGCTGTCTTTATTCTTAATTCTTTTGTACCATTTTTTGGGAATACTGTCAAATAATCAGACTTTCTCTTATAAAAAAACATTGCTATTATAAAAACAAATAGCTATGATAGAAATGATTATTTCTATTAATGGGACCGGTGTCCCGGAAAGAAGGTGTTCTCTTGCATACCCTCAATACCCTGATTCTTTCTGTCAATAATCTACTATGGTCATATCTGATTATTGTACTGCTGATAGGCACGGGAATTTATTTTTCTCTGCGCACGCGCTTCGTACAAATACGTTATCTGGGAGAAATGTTCCGGATCATTGCCGATTCTGCAGGTACGAAGACGCAGGGAAATCAGGTTTCTGCTTTTCAGGCATTCTGTGTCAGCACCGCTTCCCGCGTAGGTGTGGGAAATATTGCCGGCATTGCCATTGCCGTCACAGCAGGAGGTCCCGGCGCTGTTTTCTGGATGTGGTTTATTGCTCTGCTGGGCGCGTCCACAGGATTTGTAGAAAGCACACTGGCCCAAATTTATAAAGTGCCGCGGCAGGACGGAACTGCCGGATTTCAAGGAGGACCTGCCTATTATATCCGGTCCGGCCTTCATTCTCCTCTGTGGTCTGTTTTTTTTGCAGTGCTGATCAGTGTTACCTACGGGCTTGTATTTAATTCCGTCCAGGCCAATACGATCGCTCTGTCTCTTTCCTCTTCTTTCGGTATTGACCGCACACTGTCCGGCCTTATACTGGCCCTTCTGTCAGGGGCTGTCATTTTCAGCGGAATCGGCCGTATTGCACGTATGACGGAGTGGCTGGTTCCTCTCATGGCCGGGGTCTACCTGTTGGTGGCTATCGGTATTATGATCTATCACATTGCAGATCTTCCCGGCGTTTTCCTCCTGATTATCAAAGATGCTTTTTCCCCGGATGCCGCCATGGGAGGGGGAATGGGAGCCGCTGTCATGACGGGAATCAAGAGAGGACTTTTCTCCAATGAAGCCGGCATGGGCTCTGTCCCCAATGCTGCCGCCACAGCGGATGCCAACCATCCTGTACGCCAGGGACTGGTACAAAGTTTCGGCGTATTTGTTGATACATTTTTTATCTGTTCTGCCTCCGCATTTATTGTCCTGCTGTCGGGAAATTATCAGTCAGGAACACTGACCGGCATTGAGCTGGTACAGGAAGATCTTTCTCAGTATTTTGGTTCTCTGGCTCCCCATATGCTGGCCTTCTTGATTTTTCTGTTTGCGTTTACATCTATTATCGGCAACTATTATTATGGAGAAATTAACATCGCCCGTCTGACACGGAGCAAGGTATGGCTGAATCTGTTCAGAATCTTGATTGCCTTCATGGTTTTCGGCGGTTCTGTAGCTGAACTGACACTGGTCTGGAATATGGCAGACCTCTTCATGGGGCTGATGGTACTTACCAATGTCACCGCCATTCTTCTTCTGTTTCCCCAAGTGAAAAGGACTCTTCAAGATTACGAATCACAGAAAAAATCAGGAACAGAAGATCCCTTATTTTGTAAAAATATTCTTCCCAACCAGGAAAACATTGTATGTTGGGCAACGCCGGAAAACGACAGCCCTGCTGAATAAAACATTCCATGAGTCAGAAACGCTGCAGAGAAGATCCCTCTGCAGTGTTTTTATTTATTGTTAAACCTATAAAACCCCAAGGGCCACTGCTATTTTCCCTTCCGGCAGCGCCAATGATGTATTTCTATATAAGATAATACCGGGTTCTTCCGCCCGGTATATATGAACTGTCTTTCCAAAGATATCTTCTGACCTCCCCAATATACCGCCTTGAGGAATATACTGCCCTGCAGCCGCTGCCGGATACCAGCATTCATTGCTCCGTGAACAAAGATATCGGATGCTTTTTATTTCTTCCTGCCGCCTGTCAGCAACTTCTTCTGCCTGTTCATAAGCAAGATGCCCTGCCGCGCCAAGAAGCCTTTCCAGATCCTGTTCATACTGGCAGATATCTTCCTTTCTGCAGAGCCCCTGTCCTCCCCGCTCCACCAGCACGGACGGAATCCCTTTCATGGCTGCCCATTGATAAGCACCCCCCTCTGCGCGGGAACAAAAGCGGTAAGGTACATTCAGCGTCTCTGCCAGCTTACGGCTTTTACCGCGTATATCAGAGCAGGAAAGCCCCCCGTAATAAACATGGGGACATAATTCTTCATGAATATCTCCGCTGTGCAGATCAATATAATAGTCAGCCTCTCCAATCACCCTCCTACATAGAAACCAGGCTGTCTTTTCTGTAATTGTTCCCTGCGCTTCTCCAGGAAATTCCCGATTCAAATTTTTATTGTCCTCAGGATTGACTTCAGGCACCCGGCCCCAAAACGACTGTGGATTAGCCATATGGACCAATGTCAGGCTCCCTTTTATGAAAGAGGGGTTCAGTTTTCCTGCCAGAGATGTCAAGGCTGCGATTCCTGGATATTCTCCGCCATGAATTCCCGCTGTAATCACTGTTCTGGGCCCGGGTTCAGCCCCTTGAATTTCTGTTATAGGAATTTCAATATCTGTTCCTGGAATGGGTACGCATTTCTGACTTTTGAAAAATCTCTCATTTTTTATTTTTATCATTAACTCTTCCACTTATCCTTTACTGTCAAATTTGAACTAATAAATTTGCTTATATTGAGAAAAAGGCTTATTTTACGTTGTATTATTAGTAAATAATATGTTTTGATGTCTTGATAATTATTGTTTAAATAAGATTAGTATGATATAGTGATATTATATCATACTAATCTTATTTTTAGATAGCAAAGGAGGCTCTATTTTTGTGGATTCAATCACTTTTTTCTTACTTTAAGCAAGCTGTATTCACTTTATTAGGTATTAGTTTTATTATGTTTTCTCTAACAATGCTCAGTACTGATGATCTGGCCAAACAGCTAATCACCGGTTCGGAAGACATTATTGTCTCCCAGGAGCAAATTGATGCTGTAAAAAAGGAACTGGGACTTGACCGCCCCTTTCTGGTTCAGTACGGCAGCTGGCTTTTTCATGCGGTCCAGGGAGATTTTGGCTTTTCTTATATGGCAAAAAAACCGGTTATTGACAAAATTCTTGAATGTCTCCCCGCAACGCTGTTCCTGTCTGCGGTTTCTCTTTCCATGATGCTGGTTATTGCTGTTCCGCTTGGTATTTTGTCAGCCTTTAAAAGCAACCGGTTCTATGATTATCTAATCCGCAGCATTTCTTTTTTAGGAATTTCTATCCCGGGGTTCTGGGTCGGACTGATGCTTTTATGGTTTTTCGGCCTTCGCCTTGGGTGGTTCCCTGTAGTCAGCAGCACCGTCCGCCTAGATACTGTGATTCTTCCTGCACTGACACTGGCTGTCAATATGTCTGCCAAATATACACGTCAAGTCAGAAGTGCCGTATTGGAAGAACTGGGACAGGACTATGTCATCGGTGCCAAAGCCAGAGGAATGAGTAATTTTTACATTTTATGGAAAGAAGTTCTTCCTAATGCACTTCTTCCCCTGCTGACAATTTTTGCGCTCAGTGCCGGATCACTTTTAGGCGGGGCTGCCGTGGCGGAAATTGTATTTGGCTGGCCAGGCCTCGGGAAACTGGCTGTCAATGCCATCGAATACCGGGATTTTCAGCTTCTTCAGGGTGTTGTTATATGGATTGCTTCTATCTATATGCTGATTAACATCTGCGTGGATTTATCCTATTCACATCTTGATCCCCGTCTGAAAAAGAAGGAGCATTCTCATGGATAGTCTTATTTCAGGAATAAAACATAATTGGCATTTTGCCTTTTTTTCTATTTTGGCCCTTCTTCTTCTTTTCACAGCTCTGTCCGCCCCCTGGATTGCGCCATATCATCCCGAAACGGCAGAAATGAAGAATGCATTCCTGCCGCCTTCCGACGGGCATTGGTTCGGCACGGATAAACTGGGTAGAGATTGTTTTTCCCGCGTTATTTACGGAGCACGTAATTCTCTGTCCAGTGTTCTGATCCTGGTATGTCTCGTCTTTTCGGTAGGTACTTCTCTAGGAATTATCTCCGGCTATTACGGAGGTAAAATTGACACTGTCATCATGCGCCTGGCTGATATCATGATTTCTTTTCCCGGTATTATTTTAGCAATCGCCATGGCCGGCATCATGGGCGGCAGTATGCTCAATGCCATTTTAGCCCTTCTTTCCGCCACGTGGCCCAAATATGCACGGCTGAGCCGCAGTCTGGTATTAAAAATCAAGCAGAAAGAATTTATTGAAGCCGCCCATATTAACGGGGGCACCCAGTTCCATATATTAATACGTCATGTACTTCCTAATATTCTCCCGCTTCTTGTAATCACGGCTGCTTCAGACATTGGCGGGCTGATGCTGGAACTGGCAGGGCTGTCTTTTCTCGGATTTGGAATACAGCCTCCTGCACCTGAATGGGGCGCCATGATCAATGAGGGCCGTCAGCAGCTCCAAACGGCTCCCTGGCTTATGATTTATCCTGGCCTTGCCATCTTTACTACTGTTGTTATTTTTAATCTGTGGGGTGACAGTCTCCGCGATGTTCTTGATCCTCACAGTGTTCATCAAGAAAGGATTTCCTCATGAAAAAATGGATGAAAACTTGTATTTCCGCTCTGCTGATAGGCACGGCATCTTTGGCTTTATATGGATGCGGCAGTGACAGCCAGAAAAGCGGCGCCGCTCCTGAAACACTGAGGATCGGAGTCACTAATTTTGCAGACAGTCTTGAGCCCACTGATAATTATTTTGCCTGGGTAGTCATGCGTTATGGATTGGGCGAATGTCTGGTCAAATTTGATCAGGAAATGAACCCCGTCCCCTGGCTGGCTTCCAGCTGGTCTATAGGGAAAGATCAGCTGACCTGGACATTTCAGATTAATGACCGGGCTGTATTTTCCAACGGGAACAAAGTCACCGCAGATGCTGTAAAATCCTCGATTGAGCGCGTATTTGAAAAGTCGGACAGAGCCCGTACTTTTTTCGATTATACGGAAATGAAGGCTGACGGACAAACTCTCATTATAAAAACAGATAAGCCTGTGCCCGGCCTCCCCGGCATGCTGGCGGATCCTCTTTTTATTATTATTGATACAACAGTTACAGACAGGGATTACCAGAGCATGGGGCCCATATGTACAGGACCGTATATGGTTAAATCCTTCTCAAAAGCCAAGGCTGAGATGGAAGCCAATCCCAATTACTGGGACGGAACCGTTCCATTTAAAAAAGTAGAAATCCCCTCTATTGATGATCCGAATACACGGGCCATGGCGCTCCAGTCCGGAGAAGTCGATATGGCTGTCAACATCAGCCCGGGTGACTTGAAACTGTTTACTGACAGCAGCCGGTACCGGATTTCCGAGATTGCCTCTCTCCGGACAGTACTTGCCCGGATTAATATGTCTCCCGGACATCCTCTGCAGGATCCCAAAGTACGGGCAGCCCTGATTTCCAGCACAGACCGGAAGACTTATTGTGAGAACCTTCTCCAGAATACATTCATTACAGGAAAAGCACCGGTTCCGCCCTCTCTGAACTATGGATTTGACCAGCTGACCGATCCCAACAACTATAATCCTGACAGAGCCCGTCAGCTGCTTTCAGAAGCAGGCTGGATAGATACTGACGGAGACGGATATGTTGACAAAGACGGGAAACCGTTGGAGGTTAATTTCGTGTACTACAGCAGCCGTGCGGAGCTTCCCCTCTTTGCCGAAGCTACACAGGCAGATGCTAAAAAAGCAGGCATCAAGGTCAATTTGAAAAATGTAGATTACAATATTCTTGACAGTATGGCTAAAAAAGGTGATTATGACCTGTGTATTTCCAATATCATCACTGCAAATACCGGAGATCCCGCTGTGTATCTGAACTGGTACTGGAAAACCAACAGCAGCGGAAGCAATCCTCAGAACGGAAGCGGCTTCAGCAGCACTGCTTTTGATACACTGAGCGACCGCCTGTCCCAGGAATTTGATCCTGCCCTGAGGCGGCAATACATGATCGATATGCAGCAGATTATCCTGAATGAAGGGGCCGGCCTGTTCTTTGGATATCCCAAAACAAACATGGTTTCCAGTACATCCATAACAGGTGCTGAAATTCTCCCGGCAGACTATTATTGGCTTACCAAGGACATCCGTCCTGCAAAATCCTGATATCATGAACAGTATCACTCAATACGTATTAGACATACGGAACCTGCAGATTACCTACGGCAATAACATCCCTGCCGTAAAACATGTCAGCCTGCATTTAAAAAAAGGAGAAATTCTGGCCATTGTAGGCGAAAGCGGCAGCGGGAAAACTTCTGTTATCAGGGCTGTACAGGACTGCCTTCCCGCAGGGGGATCTGTCACAGACGGTGAAATTCTATTCTTTGGAGAAAATCTTCTATGCAAAACCGATGCTCAAAAAAGGGCCTTATGCGGCACCCGCATCTCTATGATTTTTCAGGATACGGGAAGCATGCTGAATCCCATAAAACCCATTGGCACACAATTTCATGATTATCTCCAGGCCCACTGCAGTAATTCGGAAGAAAATCTGCAGAAACAAATGGTCTCCATGATTCAAAGAGTCCATTTATTTAATCCTGAAAGCATTTTGCATTCTTATCCCTTTGAATTATCCGGCGGCATGCGTCAGCGGATAGGAATTGCCATGGCGGTCTCCCTGTCTCCGGATCTTCTTCTCGCAGATGAGCCTACCAGTGCGCTTGATGTCACTATGCAGGCCCAAATTGTAAAAGAAATGATGTCTGTCTGTAAAGAGACAGGAACCTCTATTATTATAGTCACCCACAATCTGGGTGTTGCCGCTTATATGGCTGATTTCATTATGGTTATGAAAAATGGAGTCCCTGTGGAATACGGCCTTTCAGAATCCATTATCCGCCATCCGCAGCATACTTACACACGCATGCTGCTGGATGCCGTTCCTGATACGGAGGGTCTGTAATG
>DIDD01000138.1:5853-17286 GCA_002417965.1 Veillonellaceae bacterium UBA5809 | reverse complement strand
GTAGGAGAAAGCGGATGTGGAAAAAGCACCGCCGCTAAAATCATTATGCAGCTCCATGAACTGACAGAAGGACAGGTTCTATTCCTCGGCCGGGATATTTCCAAAGACCGGGGAGAATCTCTCAGACAACACAGGCGCCATATACAAATGGTCTTTCAGGATCCCGAAGCAGCTTTTAATCCTAAAATGAAAGTGCAGGATATTTTATGTGAACCCTTAAAAAACTTTGGTCTTCTTGCTAAGGGGCAGGACCGGAGCAAAGCGGAAGAACTTCTATGCCTCGTCGGATTAGATTCCTCGTTTATAGACCGTTTTCCCCATCATATGAGCGGCGGGCAGCGGCAGCGTGTCGCCATCGCCCGGGCTCTTTCTCTGGATCCTGAAATTGTTATCTGTGATGAGGCCACATCCGCTCTGGATGTATCCATTCAAAAAAGTATTATTGAACTCTTGAAAAGAATCCAATCAGAAAAGCAAACTTCATATCTATTTATCTGCCATGATCTGGCACTGGCGGACCAATTCTGCCAACGCATTGCCGTCATGTATTTGGGACATATTGTGGAAGTGCTTCCATCCATAAAAGGACATTGTTTCCACCCTTATACACAGGCACTTCTTCAATCAGTACTTTCTATCAGAAAATCACGTTCAGATCCGATTCATACGCTCTCAGGAGAAGTACCCAGTCCCATTGATCTTCCTATGGGATGTCCTTTTCAGTCAAGGTGCCCCCAGTGTATGGATATATGCCGCCGCAAAGCGCCGCCTATGACCGTACTGGGCCCGAATCACAAAGCCGCCTGCCACCTCGCCTGCAGTCCGTTTTTCAGTCATAAGGCTGCACCCTGAACGCGAAGGCTTTTCCATACTGCCAATCAATTCTATGCAAAAGCAGCCTTTTTATGAGGCTGCTTTTGCATAGAATTATCATGTCAAGACAGAAGGACTGTGTTGAATTTGTTCTGCAAAATATTGATGAAACCAAAGATCATCCGTTAATTCCGGATGAAAAGATGTCGCCAGCATGGTTCCTTCTTTAGCTGCCACTATATGCCCGTCAAGTTTCAATAATATATCAACAGAAGCGGCCGTCCCTGTAATATAAGGAGCACGGATAAAAATCAGGCGGTGAATGCCCTTATCCACTGACGGGCACGGACTGTCAGACGAAAAACTTTCTGTCTGTCTTCCATAAGCATTCCGCCGCACCCGTATATGCATCACGTCCAGATAAGTTTCTTTTTGTCCTTCTATATCCCCCGCCAATAAAATCATACCTGCACAGGTCCCCCAGACAGGCAGGCCTCCGCGGATTTTTTTCCGCAGAATATCTATCAGTTTTTCTCCGCGGAGCAGGCGCCCCATGGCTGTAGATTCTCCGCCTGGTAAGATCAAACCATCCAGTCCGTCTAATTCTTCCCGCTTTTTTACAAGAACGGCTTCCACGGAAGAAATCTGTCTCAGTTTCTGCATATGTTCGGCGAAGCCTCCCTGCAGTGCCAGCACTCCAATCCGTTTCACCAGTCACCATCCCCTGTCTGCCATATGCTGTTCCCGGGGAATCTCTTCCATATTGATTCCTGTCATAGCCGCTCCCAAATTTTCGGAAATCTCTTCCAGCTTCACCGGATCTTCATAAAATGTCACCGCCTGTACAACAGCAGCCGCCCGCCTGGATGGATTCTCCGACTTAAATATACCTGATCCCACAAAAACGCCGTCACACCCCAACTGCATCATAAGAGCTGCATCAGCAGGTGTGGCAATTCCTCCTGCTGCAAAATTAACGACAGGAAGTTTTTTATGATCATGCACATATCTCAGGAGATCATAAGGAGCCCCATATGCTTTGGCTAAATGCATCAGTTCCTCTTCGGAGGCAGTGACCGTCCTTCCGATATCCCTGTTCATTGTTCTCATATGGCGTACCGCTTCTATAATATTACCCGTGCCGGCTTCTCCCTTGGTGCGTATCATAGCGGCTCCTTCCCCTATACGTCTTAAAGCTTCCCCCAGATTTCTGGCTCCGCATACAAAAGGCACTTGAAAAGAAGACTTCATAATATGATTTTCGTCAGCCGGCGTAAGAACTTCAGACTCATCAATATAATCAATCTGCAGCGCCTGCAGAATCTGTGCTTCTGCCGTATGTCCAATCCGTACTTTCGCCATAACAGGAATGGATACAGCCTCCTGTATGCTCCGTATCATGGCCGGATCAGACATACGGGCCACTCCGCCTTCTTTCCGTATATCTGCGGGAACCCGTTCTAAAGCCATGACGGCAGCAGCGCCTGCCTCTTCGGCAATTTTGGCCTGCTCCGCGTTGGTGACATCCATAATCACACCGCCTTTTAACATCTGTGCCAGATTTCTGTTTAATTCCCATCGTTTCTCCATGCTTTGTTTTCTCCTTTGGTATATAATATTTGTGTCGATACAATTATTAAATATATCCACAAATTATGGATAGTATAGAGATAACGAGGGAGAAGCGCAATGAATCATAATCATATTTATCATTTTGTATCATTACAATTTGATCATTCAAAAAAGGAACCCCTTTATAGACAACTTTATGAAAAACTGCTGGAAGCAATTCTCTCCCATAATCTGTCACCGGGATATCCTCTTCCTCCAGTCAGAAAATTAGCGGCTTCTCTGCATATTAATATAGGAACGGTGCTGAGTGCTTACCGCGAACTGGAAAGGAACGGATATATCCTGACAAGAAGAGGGAGCGGCAGTTTCGTGTCGGGAGGCGCCGGTCTGTCTTCCCCTCCTGTATCTTTTGATTTCAGCAGTCCCTCGGATCCGGGGCTGTACGACATGGCCCACCTGACTCTGGACCCCGCTGTATTTTCTGCAGCTACGCTCCGTTCTGTAGTAAACCGCATCATCGAAAGGGATGGGTCTCTGGCCTTCAGTTATACAGAAAGCCAGGGATACAAGCCGCTCCGGGAATCTGTCTGCCGCTCACTGGAAACACATGGCATCCTGTCATCCCCTTGTGATATTCAGGTCGTATCCGGTTCCCAGCAGGGAATTGATGTAGCCGCCCGTGCTCTGGTGCATCCCGGAGATTTCGTAGTAATGGAGAATCCCACTTATCCCGGCGCAGCAGCCGCCATGCGTTCATGCGGCGCAAGAATTATTGATATTCCCACTGACCGCAGCGGCATTTCCATGGAAGCCCTGGAAAAAGTACTTTTAAAGTTCCATCCCCGCCTTTTTTATGCCACCCCCAACATACAAAATCCTACAGGCATTACTTATTCCCAGGACAGACGCATTTCTTTGCTGGGCCTGGCTAAACGATATCGATTTTACATTCTGGAGGATGACTATATGGGCGGCCTGTACAATGGAAACAGCGCCCCGCCTACGCTCAAGTCTTTGGATACTCATGACAGGATTATTTATCTCCGAAGTATATCTTCTTTATTTTTCCCTGGATTCCGTCTCGCTTTTTTAATTATGCCTCCCTGTTTGGCTCCTTCTTTAAAAAGCATCAAACAAATTACCGATATTGCCACATCGGGTTTAACCCAGCGTATTTTTGACTGGTATCTCAGGGAAGGTCTATGGTCCAGTCACCTTTCTTCACTTCGGCAGGCATGCCGCATGCGTCTGGATTTTGCATTGGATGCCGCTGAAAACTATCTGCCCCAGAGCACGTCGTTCATAAAACCGGCAGGAGGCCTTTCACTATGGATTACGCTTCCCGAAGGCTGTTCCGCAGAGGCACTGTCTGCATCTGCCCGGCAAAAGGGATTCTTGTTCACCCCAGGGAGTTCTTTCTATATCAGACAACCCTCGGACAGTCACCTGCGTATTAGTTTCTCTTCTGTCTCCCTTCCTGTCATGGAAGAAGGTTTCCGTCTTTTAGGAACTCTCTGCCGGGCCCTGGATCGGACGCAGCGGTCTGCCTCTATATAAAAAGCAGGAGTTCCCTGCCGGTAATATGCCGGCAGGGAACTCCTGCTTTCACTCCAATTCATTTATCGGATTTCAAAAACCACCGTAATCTGGCTGTCCATATCTACATTCTGCGGCTCTATAGGCGTTGATTCTTTAACTGCCATATCCGATGCCATAAGACGGATCTGCCCCACCGGCATAATCTGGACATTTCCTTCAGTGACAGAAATTACATTCACCACCTGTTTATTCAAAGCGGAGGCTATGACATCTGCCTTACTGCGGGCATCTAGAACCGCTTTACGCAGAACATCGTCCTTGTATTTATCCTGATTTTTCAATGAAAATGATACAGAATTGATTTTATTCGCCCCTGCCCGGACAGCAGCATCCATGACAGATCCGGTTTTGGAAACGGGAGAAACCGTTACATTCAGTGTATTATCGGCCTTATAGCCCGTCAGTATGGCCTTACCTTTATCATACTGATAAACCGGCCAAAGCCCATAATTAGATGTATGAATCTGTGAATCATCAATCCCTTGAGCAATCACTGCATTCTTTACGGCGTTCATCACACTGGCATTGTCAGAAGCCGCCTTCTGAGCTGTGTCAGACTGTGTCTCAATTCCTATATTTACAGAAGCCTGATCTGATATAACAGATAAAGAACCGCTGCCCTGCACTGTGATGCTTCTCACAGGCATATCCGCTGCGGAAACTGTCATGCATGACAATGCCAATGCCGCCGAAGCACATAATACACCCCATTTTTTACAATTCATAATTTTTCTCCTTTTCATTTTTCCATTCTTGATTCTTTACATGAATCTGCGTTATCTTTATCATATAAGGGGAGAATGTATAAATCCAGCGTATTCTCTTCTCACAGGGGGAATTTTATGAACATTTTTGACTTTATTTCTTTTCTAACTGCTTCCATTCTTCTAACCTTGGCCCCCGGACCTGATATTCTTTATCTGCTGGCCAAAAGCCTCTCATCCGGAACCCGGTCCGGCATTACCCTTGCCGCAGGCCTATGCAGCGGTTTAATTTTTCATACATCCCTGGTCATGTTCGGTGTTGCTGCCCTGATCCGCCAGTCTCCGTCTGCTTTTTCAGTCCTGAAATATATAGGAATTATTTACCTTTCCTATCTTGCCTGGAAGGCATTCAAAAACCATGCGCAGCCCCAGGCTGATGCAGGCCGTGACACACTCAGTCATTGGCCTCTGTACAGACGGGGACTTTTCATGAACATAACCAATCCAAAGGTGCTTTTCTTTTTTCTGGCTTTTCTGCCCCAGTTTGTGAGTTTCGGCACCTCTGTCAGTCCCTCCGCCCAGATCGGCCTGATGGGAGCCGCTTTCGCTGTCCAGGCATTTCTTATTTTTTCAGCTGTGGCTTTGTCTGCAGGCCGTGCAAGACACCATCTCATCCACCATCCGGGATTCCAACGCGCCATGGACATCATTCAAGGCTGTGTTCTTATGATAATCGCATGTGCTTTGTTTGTATTTGAATAACGAATTTTCAGAATACATCCGTACCATAAGACGGGAGTGATATTCCTTCCATAGCGATATCAATCATTCCTGATGAATAGGGCGCAATCTCATACTGCTGGAAAATAAAATGCACCCATCCGTCTTCACCGATATAAAATTCTTTAGGAAGCTCTTTTATACCCGCAAAATCTTGATACAATGGAATATTTTTAGCCTTTGTCTGCTCCAGAACTTCTTTATTCAGGTTCTCCACCGTCAGTTCCGGCATCATCGCTGTTAATTCTTTTTTTGTAACCCGCTGTCCATTTCCTTTAAATATGAATCCTTTTGTATAAGATGACGGATGAGCTGCTTTTTCATAATAAGTTGTTTCTGTCAGCGTAAAGCTGGTCCACTCCGGTGACCGGATTCCTTCTTCCCAGGTCATCCATCCGGACACGCCCCGTCCGTCCCTGTTCTCCCGCTGGAGGGCATTCACGAACGATTTGACTTCTGTTTCTATAACACTGTTCACACGGGCCCTGTAGAGAAAACTTCCATCTGTCATTTCCGGGTATTTCAAGTCCGCCTGTTCTGCTTTCCATGCAATCTCCCGGGTTCCCGCCGCCGTATCTGCTGCCAATGCCGCCCCGGTTACTGCTGCAGATATCCATATGCCAAGCATAATTCCCGCTGCCATTTTCTTCATGATAGACCTCCTTTGAAATATAAATTATCTGATGCTCATCATGTTTATTATACCAATAGTAAACCTTTCATGTCCAATTTAATGATCTGCCGCAGAATCATTTACAGAATCAAATCAAAAAAGACGGATTTTCAGCCGTCTCTTTTGATTTGATTCCCATTTATGCAATTATTACATTTTCACTTCATTGAACTGACCATTTTCAATTTTTAACAGGACCAAATCCACCACCGGGTCACGTTTGCTGTTAAACGAGAAATTTCCGCATACTCCGTGAAAATCTTTCATGGAAGCCATGGCATCACGTATTTTTTTATGATCTGTCGTTGTTCCCGCCCGTTTCATGGCATCCACGACCATATAAACTCCATCATAGGCGCTGGCTGCAAACTGATCAGGATCATGTCCATATCTCTCTTTGAAATCTTTGATGAATTTCTGCGTTTTGGGATCATCCCTGGTGAGAGACCACATGGATGACACATATACATTGTCCGCAGCCGCACCGGCCTGTTTAATTAATTGCGGCGATACGAATCCATTATTGCCTATAACCGGCTGGTTCATCCCCATTTCCCGTGCTTTTTTCAGAATCAGCGCACCTTCCTGATACAGGGCGTCTACGATAATTGCATCCGGATTTGATGCCTGAATTTTTGTCAGCTGTGCTGAAAAATCACTGTCTTTATCAGCAAATGACTCAATATCCACTACATCAATTCCTTCTTTTTTACAGACCTCCTGGTAAGTGCGGAATGCAGAAACAAGCTGTTCATTATTGTTTGAATAAAGAATAGCTACTTTTTGATATCCCAGAAGCTTCCGGGATTTTGAAATGGTCTGGGGGATATTCATAGATTCCGGAACTGAATTCCTGAATATATAATCCCCCATATCTGTAATTCCTTCCGCAGTCAGTGAAATCCCCAATGTGGGCATCTGTGCCTGCTGGAGGATCGGCCCAACAGCCTTCATTTCCCCTGACAGCATCGGTCCGATAACCACAGATTTTTTATCATTGATCATTTTTTTTATGACACTGATGGCCTGTGTCGGTTCGCCCTTTGTGTCCTCTGTATCCAAATTAATTTTAAAATCACCGGACTTATTAATTTCATCCACAGCCATATCAATCCCCTGTTTCTGTGACTGCCCATAAGCCGCTGCTCCTCCAGAAAGAACTGCCACAAAACCGATATCAGCTCCGCCTGCTGTCTTGGAATCAGCTCCTGACTTTGCCGCATTGCCCCCGCATCCTGCTGCCCCCAGAATCATAACAGCCGCCATCGATGCCATCCCAATTTTCCGAATCAAATGACGATTCATACATTTTCCTCCTTTTTACTGCCTTCCGGCACACACCATACCCTGACAAAAAGAAGCGCCCCTGTCTGCAGAAATATTCTGCAGACAGGGGCGCTTCCGCGCGGTACCACCCTGCTTGGTTCTCTGGAAGTCACTTGTATAAAAAAAGCCCTGTCCGCAGTGACACTGCGGACAGGGGCGTTGGTTCAACGCGGTACCACCCTGTTTGATTCTCTATGGTATCCCACAAAGGGAGGTACAAAAAAGCCCCTGCCCGAAATTCGGACAGGGGCGTCTGCTCAACGCGGTACCACCCTGTATTATACTTTGTGATTCCAATCCGTAACGTGGACATCCGCCTGCATCTACTGCATTCAACCAGGAGCTCCCGGGAGAGTATCAACACACTGCCAGTACCGGCTCACACCTTCCGCCGGCTCTCTGAAATCTATCCAGCCTGTCTTTTTCCCGTTCATCACTTATATCATATGTAATATACATGAAGTATATCAGTACTTTCCCATGCTGTCAAGATTTTTTATCCAAGAAGCACAGTATGTTTGATTTCTTCAATGTTTTTAGTTCCTGCCAACTGCATCGTAATGGACAGCTCTTTATTCAAATGGCGGAAAACAGAAGCAACCCCTGCAGCACCCCCCAGATTCAGACCATATATGACCGGCCGTCCTACCGCCACAAGATCCGCTCCGCTGGCCAATGCTTTAAATACATGCTCACCGCGACGGACACCGCTGTCAAAAATGACAGGCACTCTGTGATTGACGGCTGCCGCCACCGACGGAAGGACATCAAAGGATGCCGGTCCCCCATCGAGCTGACGGCCTCCATGATTGGAAACCCATATTCCGTCCGCCCCTGCTGACACAGCTACTTCAGCATCTCCCGGCGACTGAATTCCTTTAACGATAACAGGAATTCCGCTGATTTTTTTTATTGCTTCAATATCAGACGGCACAATTCCCTGTTTAGCCGCTGCATAAATCTCAGAGATCCCTTTCCCTACGCCGTCAGAAGCACTGTACGCGGCCAAATTCGGCATAGGCAGCGGAAACTGAAACTGTGTGACAATATCTTCCTCCCGATATCCTCCCAATGTAGAATCCACTGTGAGAATAACTGCTTTAGCTCCTGCTGCAACTGCTTTCTGCACAAGAAACTCATTAAATTTTTCATCTTTGCTCATATACAGCTGGAAAAACTGGGGAGCCCCCGGCGCCGCTGCTGCCGCCGCTTCAATCGGCGTACTGGCATAGGTGCTGATACAGAACAGTGTGCCCGCTTCTGCAGCGCCCACTGCCGTGTCTATTTCGCCTTTCTCATGAGCCAGCCCCTGTGCTGCAGACGGTGCCTGAATAATAGGTGTTTTTAATGGAATATCCCACAGTCTGGTGGTCAGATCCGCATGATCAATTCCTCTCAGAACACGGGGAACAATTTTTTTATGATGAAAAGCCTCTGTATTTTCACGCATAGTCCATTCATCCTCAGCTCCGCCGCGGATATAGCCAAAAGCTCCCCGTTCCATTCTCGCCCGTACTTGTTCCTCCAATGAAGCAATATTAATAATCTGAATCTCATGTTCTTCATGACTGGTATGATAAGCCATAGATGTCATTCCTTCCCAACAGTTAAAATCAGCAGACTCTCAGGAGAGCATCTGCCGGAAAAGCAGTTTGTCCGTTCTTCCATAGCATAGCGCCGGAGTCTTAAAAGGTCAAATCTGTTTTCTCTGCATCTATTTGAATTTCCCCTGAAAACTTCACTGTTTAACCAATATTTACTCTTCTTGATCCATTCAATCCGTACAAGACGCATCAAATACGTTATAATAGATTGTATATGCGGCAGAACAGTCCTGCGGTGTAATATGATAAACACCATAAGGTCCGCCTGATGAAATCCCTCCGGGGAAAGGAGTTTTTCCATGATATCAATTGTCACCCCTGTCTTCAATGAAGAAGACAATGTGATTTATTTCCATGATGAAGTCACTAAGGTTATGGAGTCTTTGCCTATAGATTATGAAATTATCTATGTAGATGACGGATCCCGGGACCGCACTTCTGAACTTCTTCTGCAGCTGTCCCGCCGTGACAGCCATGTCCGCGCCCTATCACTGGCCCGCAATTTTGGACATCAGATTGCCCTGACCTGCGGACTTGATTATGCGGAGGGCGATGCTGTTATTACCATGGATGGAGACCTTCAGCACCCCCCGTCTTTAATCCCTGTTTTAATTCAAAAATGGCAGGATGGCTATAATATAGTACAAACCATACGGACCTCCACAGAAGATGCAGGATTGTTTAAAAAAGTTACCTCTGCCGGTTATTATGCATTAATCAATCAAATTTCATCAGCCCCTATTGTTCCCGGCGGTTCTGATTTCAGGCTGATGGACAAAGAAGCAGTCCGCGTATTTCGAAGATTCCGTGAGCACAGCCGCTTTATAAGAGGCATCGTAAGCGGCATGGGATTCCGTCAGACATCTGTTACTTTTGCCGCGCCCAAAAGACATGCCGGTGTATCAAAATTTTCGCTGCGTAAAATGCTTCATTTTGCAATGGACGGAATTCTTACTAATTCCACTGTCCCTCTGCGCATGGCATTCTATACCGGTGCCTGTTCAGGACTTCTCGGAATCATCTTAATCATTCATGTTCTGTACTGTAAAATCACCGGAACCGCTGTACCCGGATGGTCTACAATTATGATCCTCTTATCTCTGTTCGGCAGTCTCCAGCTCATGGGGCTCGGCATCATCGGCGAATATATTGGACGTATCTTTGAAGAAACCCGTCAGAGACCTTTATATTGGCTGTCCAGCGATATGCACTCGGCCTCAGAGGAAAATCCTCCGTCTCCCCACACGGACTTTCAAAAGCATTAAGCATCTCCTGTCCAGATTCTCTTCAGAAAGGATGGTTTCATGAACCAGGAATCACAAGAAAGATTTACCGCAACTTATCAGATCTGTGCCTCTTCCCTGAAAGAGGCACAGCAGTATGCCCGCGATACGGCATTGGAACAAACTGTAGAATGCCCTTATGAATTAATTGCAGACACCCCGATTGAGCATACCGCAGCCGGACGTGTAGAAAAAGTCTCTTCTGCCGGTTCCGGATTCTACCGGGCTGTTATCTCTTATGAAGCAAGAGCTGCGGGCAGTGAATTGACTGAGCTTTTGAATATGCTGTTTGGGAATACCAGTTTAAAACCGGGATTCCGTCTTGAATCATTCCGTCTGGACAGTCCTTTATATTCTCTATATAAGGGACCCAGGTTTGGAATACAGGGAATCCGCAAACTGACAGAGGTTCCTTCGGGTCCTATCCTGATGTCCGCCATAAAACCACTGGGGCGTACTCCGTCCGAGCTCGCCCATATGGTATATGAACTGGCCTTGGGAGGATGTCCTTTAATCAAAGATGATCACAGCCTTTATTCCCAGAGCTATGCGCCGTTTAAAGAACGGGTTGCCCGGTGTGCCGAAGCTGTTCAAGAAGCCAACCATAAAACCGGAGGGCACAGCCTCTATATTGCCAATTGTTCCGCCGACGGAACTCAATTTATGGAACGGTGCTTTCAGGCAAAGGAACTGGGCGCTTCCGGCATTATGGCAGCCCCTGCACTGACCGGTTTCGGTGCAGTCCGTGAATTATCTGCACGGGATGATTTTGGCCTTCCTGTTTTCATACATCCCTGTTTCTCCGGCGGAATGGTGCTTTCCTCACATTCCGGTATCGCGCCGGGATGTTACTACGGACAAATCAGCCGTCTGTCCGGGGCAGATGCCGTTATTTTCACCAGTTACGGAGGACGTTTTTCATTTTCTTCCGATACATGCCGGGATATCGCACAAAAATCAAGGGAACCTATGGGCCCCATGGCTCCCATATTTCCAATTCCAAGCGGCGGGATGCATTGGGAATTATTTCATGATTTAAAAAAATTATATGGACCTGACACCATTTTTCTCGTTGGTGG
>DIDD01000138.1:0-5691 GCA_002417965.1 Veillonellaceae bacterium UBA5809 | reverse complement strand
TGATTATTTAGCGCTGATACGTACAGGTATCATCACACGGCTTCCAACAGCTTCCCCGTCAGGATTCCGGGCTGGCTGAAATTTCCACTGCCTGATACATTTTTCTGCATATTTCTCCAAAACAGCATCTTTTACAGAAACAGCATGTATATCACTGACAGTACCGTCTGCCTCTATATAACAGGAAACAAATACATCCAGTCCTTCCGGGTGCGCTTCCATAGACTTTTTTACCTCTCCGCTCCAATCAGGCATATTCTGACTCAGCGGCGCTGCCGGCACAGCTACCTTTGTAGACACAAAACGAATGGGCACTGATACCCGGGATGATACCGCACGCCCGTTTTCCAATGCCGGCCGGAAAGTCCATTCTCTGACCGATGCTGCGGCATAGCTGTCCAGTACCGGCTGCCCCGATGATTCCAACACAGACGCATCCTCCACATGTCCGCTTTCATCTACAGTGAAACGTACAACAGCAGACCGGGAATGAGGAAGCTCTGCCATGGCATTCTGAACCGCTTCTGTTTTTTCATCCATTTTCTGTGAAACCAGCCGGGGTCCCTGTGCCGGCTGCTCCTGCGTCTGCACAGGAACACCGTCCTTTCCCAGAAGGATTCCTTCTCCCGCGGCCGCCTCAGCTGAAAAACTTCCCGTCAAAAGCATGCAGGCCGCCGCGGCAGCAGCTATCCATTGATGATTCATATTTATTCTCTCCCCTCATGATTTTTTCTTTGCCTGTGCATCTAAAAACTGGTTATACTCATTCACTGCACGGTTTGCATTTTGGACGGCCTGATTTCTCTGTTGTATAATGGCATTGGCATCATTAGTCGCTCCGTCTATATATTTCTGCGCAGCCTCTACATAAGCCTGAACAGCCTTTCCATAAGAAAGAAAAGCTTTCACATCCTGTCCGGAAGAAGGCGGCGCCGGAAGAGGCGGAAGAAGCTTTTCAGCAGCAGGGTAAGGTTCTATCTGATTGGTTAAAGACGGATCTGCAGTCCGCTCTTCCTGTGCATTCCCACCGGCCGGTTCCGTTTCCCCGGTATCAGCCCCTGCTGCAGGCAATGCCGCACAACATGCAATCAGTAATACTGCCAGACACTTTTTATACATTTTCATATAATTCTCCTCTCTGCTTCATTTATTTTCATTATAGCATTGATTCTCTCCTCTTTTTATAGGGATTCTCATAAAAAATTCTATCTTATTTCGTTCAGGGAAAGTCTTTTCCTGCATTCCGTTTATTGTATAACCGAGGTATTTTTCATGATTCTATGCAACTTATGTCCCCGCTGCTGTAAAACCGTCCGCCCTTCTTCTGTACAGGAACGGACAGATGGATTCTGCCGGTGCGGACTTCTTCCCATTGTATCCAGAGCTGCCCTTCATCATTGGGAAGAGCCCTGCATCAGCGGTACCCGCGGTGCGGGAACTGTTTTTTTTGCAGGCTGCAACATGCACTGCGTCTATTGTCAGAATTATGAAATTTCAGTACAGCGCCAAGGTACCGAAATTTCCATTCCCCATCTCCGTTCTCTTTATGAAAACCTGATCAGGCAGGGGGCCCATAATATTGATCTGGTCACCCCCACTCATTTTTCACATGCTGTCTATGAAAGTCTCCGGACACCTCTCTCTGTACCCGTTGTATACAACTGCGGAGGCTATGAAAGCGTTCATACTATCCGTTTCCTTAAGAAAAAAATACAGATCTGGCTTCCGGATCTTAAATACGGACAGGAATATTGTGCTGTACGCTACAGCCAGGCTCCCAATTATTTCGATACCGCCTGCCGTGCCATAGAAGAAATGTACCGTCAGACCGGTCCCTACGAACTGGACAGTGACGGCCTTATGAAAAAAGGCGTTCTGATCCGCCACCTGATTTTACCAGGCCAGTGGGCCAATACCAAGAATGTCATCGACTATATTTCTGACACCTTTCTTCCGGGCCAGGTCATGTTCAGCCTCATGAGACAATATATTCCCATGGGATGTGCCTCCCAATATCCTGAAATCAACCGTACCCTCACGGAAGACGAGTATCAGCAGGCCGAAAGCTATCTGGAATCAAGTTCCATTGAAGACGGATTCATTCAACAACCCGGCGCCGCCGATACATCATTTATCCCTGTCTTTGACGGCACTGGACTGTGACTCTGAATAGATATAAATTATCTGTTTATTCCGCTCCATATACATATAAAGTAATATTATGTTATACTGCAGTTAGTATTATTTTGATCGTTATTGCGCTCTGCTACAGCAGAAGAACAGAGGAGAAACTGAATCCATGAAAAACATCTTTTTCCCCAGCTATACCATCGGCGAAGATGCCTATGCATCAATCCCTTCCATATGCAGCGATTTTGGCTCCTCTGCCGTTATAATCGGAGGCCGTACCGCACTTGAAAAAGCGGAGAAAAGCATTATCAGTGCCGTTAAAAACTCCATCACCTTCACGGACTCTTTGTGGTACGGCGGCGATGCCACTTTTGAAAATGCAGACAAACTTCTCAGCTGCCCGGAAGTAGAAAAAGCGGATATGATTTTTGCTGTAGGCGGAGGACGTGCTGTTGATACCGTAAAATGCACTGCAGAAAAATTAAAAAAAGCCCTCTTTACTTTCCCTACACTGGCTTCCAACTGTGCTCCTGTCACAGCCGTCTGTGCCATGTATCATGAGGATCATTCCTTCCGCGGGGTCTGGTACCGTTCACGGCCTCCGTATCACTGCTTTATAAATACCCGCATTATTGCTGAAGCTCCTTCTGAATATTTCTGGGCGGGAATCGGCGACGCCCTGTCAAAACAGTATGAAGTCACCTTCTCTGCCAGAAATGATGCCACTGACTATGTATGCAGTCTGGGTACAGAGCTGGCTGCCTCCTGTTCTGAAGGACTTCTGCAGTATGGAGAACAGGCCTTCCATGATATAAAGCAGCAGAAAGCAACAGAAGCTGCGGAAAGAGTTATTCAGAATATTATTATCAGTACCGGTCTGATATCCAATTGCATTCCCGAAGATTATAATTCGAGTCTGGCCCATGCATTATACAACAGCCACGTGGGAATTCCCCATGCGCGCCTTCACCTTCACGGCGCCGTAGTCTGCTATGGCGTACTTGTACTTCTTACTATGGACGGACAGCTTGAAGAAAGAAACCGTGTCTTCTCCTTCTGCCGAAAACTGGGGCTCCCCTCTTCTCTGGCTGATATTGAAATGGACAAGGGACCTATCGAAGAATATCTGGATATGGCTCTTTCAAAGCCGGATCTCCGCAAAACTCCCTACCCCGTAACCAAAGATATGGTCCGTCAGGCCATCATGGATCTGGAAACATACGGTAAGACCTGTCAGAATTGCTAAAAGTGAGCCGCCTCATGCAGTTTTTCCGGGCATATATAGGAACAATTCTTTGATTTATCCATTCATCATGCTATGATAAAAGAAAAATGATGATCTCCTGTAAATAAAAAATTTTATGGAGGTGATTGACTATGAGAAAATGGATCATCTGTCTGTTCTTTCTTTGGATTTCTGTCTTTCCCGCTTCGGCTGCCTTTTATGACAATTCCGCGCAGTACCTGGCGATGTCAGCCTCCAAATCGCTTCAGACATATATAGATACGGCTTCTGTTGTGTCTGCCACATATTATCCGCCTTTCTATATTATTCAGGCTGATATTATTTATCACGATCAATCCACCGGATTAATTACACGCAGCACAGAACGTTATTATTACGATTCTGATGCGGGTACTGTATCTGTCAAAACTGTCCATTCTTTCCTCTGTGATGAAGACGGAAACGTCACAGAAATTGAATCACCAATCAGTCTGGATATGAAGCTGCCCTTGACTCCGGGGAATGATTCATTTAAAATTGCAGATCTTCTGTTCAGCCAGATTTACCACATTCCTTTTTCTGAACTCTGATATTCAAATGATTGAACTGCCCTTTACGGGCAGTTTTTTTATAGAGAAAGGAAATCATCATACAACTTATCAGCACTCTATTGACATGAGTGCTAATAAGTTGTATGATGATTTTGTAAGGTGAACCGGAACCAATATTCCGGGTTCCTTTACAGAAATTGAGTTTATGGATGAAGGGAGTCTTCTGTATGCGTAGTTTATTACCTATGTTTTCGAGCGGATTTTTTAATGACAATGCATTGGATCATTTCTTTGACGGATTCGGTGAATTCCCGAATTCTTTTAAATTCCCTAAAGTTGATATTGAAGATAAGAAAGACCATTATGAAGTCACAGCTGATATGCCGGGATTTTCGAAAGATCAAATCACCGTTACTTATCAGGACCGTGTATTAACAATAGAAGCCCTCAGGAACGAATCAAAAGAAACAAAAGAAAAAGACCGCCAGTTTATCTGCAGAGAAAGGGGTACTTCTTCTTTTAAACGCCAATTTATTGTAGACGGTATTAAAAAAGAGGCTATCAGGGCCGATTTAAAAGACGGCATACTGACAATCAGTCTTCCGAAAGAAACCAAATCCGCCCCGGCAGATACAGGACGTATAGAAATTAAATAATCACCATAAAACCCCTTGGAGAGTTTTCTTACAGAAACTTCTCCAAGGGGTTTTATGATAGAGTTTTTTGCCGAAAAGCACGTATCGCTCTGCCGGATCAAGGTCCTCCCTGAACCAGTGCCATAATAATACCGCCTGAAATGGCTGTTCCAAATACGCCTGCCAGGTTCGGTCCCATCGCATGCATGATCAGGAAGTTGCCCGGGTTCTCCTGGCGTCCCACCATGTGCGACACACGGGCCGCAATCGGCACCGATGCAATTCCCGCTGAACCAATCAGTGGATTAATCTTCCCTCCGCTGATTTTATTCATAATACGGGCTGCCACTACGCCGGATGCTGTGCCTCCCATAAATGCAACCAGTCCCAGAATAATGATCAGCAGCGTTTCCGGCACCAGGAATGTCTTTGCATTCATGGTTGAACCAATGGCTACTGTCAGAATCAGGGTAATGACATTCAGCAGATGATTCGATACCGTTTCTGCCATACGGTCCACAACCAGACATTCACGGATCAGGTTCCCCAGCATCAGCATGGTAATCAGCGGTGCTACAGGAGGCAGGAAAATATTCACAATAATCGCAATGACCACCGGGAATACAATCTTTTCAAGACGGGATACATATCTCGGCTGTTTCATAATAATCTGACGCTCTTTTTTCGTTGTCAGCAGTCTCATAACCGGCGGCTGAATCAACGGCATAAGAGCCATATACGAATAGGCTGCCACGGAAATCTGCGGAAGCAGATGAGGAGCCAGTTTGACTGTCGTGTAAATGGCCATAGGTCCGTCAGCGCCGCCGATAATGCCGATGGCACTGGCTTCCGCCAGAGAAAATCCCAGCGCTTTGGCACCGATCAGCGCCACAAAGATGCCCAAATGGGCTGCCGCGCCCAGAATAACCAGGGACGGATTGGCAATCATAGGTCCGAAATCCGTCATAGCGCCTACACCCAGGAAAATCAACGGCGGAAGGATCAGCAGTTCCACACCCTGATAGGCATAGTGAAACAGTCCGCCCGGTTCTGTCAGCCCTGATCCCGGCACATTGGCCACGACGCAGGCAAAACCGATGCCCGTCAACAGGAACGGCTCATATTTCTTGGCAATTCCCAAATATAAGAG
>DIDD01000124.1 GCA_002417965.1 Veillonellaceae bacterium UBA5809 | reverse complement strand
TTATCCTTTCTCCGGGATTTGACACCTGCCTTTCCATTTATCCCCGGGAAAAATGGAATACCATGTCAGACAAGCTGCAGCAGCTGCCTTCCACCAAATCCAGTGTCCGCCAGCTCCGCCGTTTCCTGATCGGGGGCAGTACGGAAATGGAATGCGACCGTCAGGGTCGGATTCTCATCCCTTCCCATCTGCGGGATTATGCCAAACTGGGCAAAGACGCGCTCATCATAGGCAGCGGGGAAACCATTGAAATATGGAACCCGGGACTTCTTGACCAGACCTATCATAACGGAGAGTCTATTGCGGATATTGCCGAATCACTGGATCTTCCGCTGGATTTTAATATTTAAGGTAAGGAAAGAGATTATGGAATTTCATCATACCAGTGTTCTTCTCCATGAGACGCTGGACGGCCTTCTTACAAATCCAGACGGAATTTATATAGACTGCACCCTGGGGGGCGGGGGGCATTCCCTTGCCCTGTCCCGGAGGCTCCGGCCTGATGCGTGGCTGATCGGCATTGATCAGGACGGGGCTGCCGTGGCCGCCGCCGGAGAGAGACTGCAGGATATTGCCTGCCGTCACACAGCGGTCAGAGACAACTTTTCCCATATTCTGTCCGTCATGGACAGCCTGCAGATCCCCGAAGCGGACGGTTTTCTGTTTGACCTGGGAGTTTCTTCCTATCAGCTGGATGATGACGCCCGGGGCTTTTCCTATATGCATGACAATACGCTTGACATGCGTATGGATCAGCGCCGGGAACTGACGGCGGAGACGGTTGTCAATGAATACAGTGAAGAAGAACTGGAAAGAGTCATCCGTGAATACGGAGAAGAGCGGTGGGCCCGGAGAATTGCCCGGTTTATCGCAGAGCGGAGAAGGGAAAAGCCCATACGGACAACAGGCGAACTGGTGGGAGTCATTAAGGCGGCCATTCCCGTGAAGGCCCGCACAGGCGGTCCCCATCCGGCCAAGAGGACATTCCAGGCTATCCGGATTGAGGTCAACGGTGAACTGTCCATTCTCCGCCAGACCATGAAGGACTGTGCCGGACGCCTGAAGAAAGGCGGACGGATAGCCGTCATTACCTTCCAGTCGCTGGAAGACAGAATTATCAAACAGACATTTAAAGAAATGTCGCAGGGATGTATCTGCCCGCCGGACCTTCCGGTCTGTGTGTGCGGACATAAACCGGAGGTCAGGCTGATTGTCAGGGGCATCAGTCCCTCCGAAGCGGAAATCGAAGAAAACCCGAGATCCCGAAGCGCACGGCTTCGCGTGGTGGAAAAGTTATAAAGGGAGGCGCTCCATGCTGTCACAGGATTCTGAAATGCTGAATTATACAGGGAGAATGACGGGAACACTGTCATTTCCGCGGGAACAGGCAGAAAGCCGGCCTGCGGTCCGGTCACCGGGACATATACGGTATCTGCTTCCCGTTCTTTTGACGGGTGTTGTTTTTATGATTCCCTACATGATGAACGGCATCATTGCCCAGACGGGCTATGAAATGCAGACGGTGCGCTCCCAGGTGATGGCCCTGGAAAATGAAAATCAGACGGCGCGCATGGAGATCGCCCATTTGGAATCTCCCGAAAGGATTCAGCAGATCGCCGTGAAAAATCTGGGAATGCATGTGCCGCAGAAAGCCGTTCACGGCAGCGGAGACAGTGAAAAATCTGTTTCCTCCCGTCAGATCAGGGACTGAAAGGACCGGTCTGCCTGAACAGGGGACTGTTGTCTCCGTCCGTGTTTTAGGATATGATAAGCAATGAGGTGAACAGCATGAAATTTCTGAAAGATATTCTGGCCCATATGGACTGGAAAGAAAAAACAGGATCTGAATATATAGCCGTACAGGATGTGACCGCCGATTCCCGGACAGTAGGGGAGGGCAGTCTTTTTATCTGTCTCAGGGGAGCCCATTCGGACGGACATGATTTTGCCGCACAGGCAGTCCGGAGCGGCGCTTCTGTGATTGTGGCGGACCGCCCGGTTACGGTGCCGGAAGAGACAGCTGTGGTTTACGTAAAGGATACGAGGACGGCCATGGAGCAGCTGACCCCGTACTTTTTTGATTATCCGTCAAGGAAAATGCGGATGATTGCAGTGACAGGAACCAACGGAAAAACAACAACGACTCATATCGCCGCCCATATTCTGCGGAAAATGGGCTATAAGACAGGAGTTATCGGAACTGTGCATATGCTGATTGATGATGAGGTTTTCCCTACGCACAACACAACGCCCGACGTGGTGGATCTGCAGAAAATGCTGCAGCGCATGGTCAGTGAGGGCGTGACCCATGTATGCATGGAAGTATCCTCCCATGCCCTGGTCATGGGGCGTGTTGCAGGCTGTGAATTTGACACGGCCGTATTCACCAATCTGACGGAAGACCACCTGGACTTTCATAAAACCATGGACAACTATGCCCGTGCCAAATCCATACTTTTCTCCATGGTATCCTCGGAAGGACAGCATAAAAAGAGGAAACACGCCGTGATCAATGCGGATGATCCCTATGCGCCGGTTATGGAAAATGCCGTCGGGGACACGGCTTTATGCCCGGTCAGCACCTATGGAATCCGGGAAACGGCGGATCTCCGTGCAGAGGACATCCGGTTTACGGGAAAATCCTCTTCTTTTTCCATTGAAGAAGGAAACCGCACATGGCCTGTCCGTACACGCATGGCGGGACGTTTTAACGTGTATAATACACTGGCGTCCATCGGAGCGGCCCAGGCGGAAGGCGTGCCCATGGATGTCATACTGGAGGGGCTGGCGGACTTCACCGCGGTGCCGGGCCGGTTTGAACTGATTGATGAAGGGCAGTCCTTTTCCGTCGTCGTGGATTACGCCCATACGCCGGACGGACTGGAAAATATTCTGAAGACAGCCAGGGAAATCACGAAGGGACGGGTGATTGCCGTTTTCGGATGCGGCGGAGACAGGGATAAGATGAAACGGCCCATCATGGGACGCATCGCCGCTTCCTACGGTGACCTGGTCATTGTGACCAGCGACAATCCCCGTACAGAAGATCCTGATGTCATTGTGAAGGAAGTGGCGGCGGGAGTCATAGAGAAAGCCAAAGAGAAACCGGAACTGGAATACCGGATTATTGCAGACCGCCGGTCGGCCATCCGGTCGGCCATCGGAGAAGCCCGGCCGGGCGATATTGTTCTCATCGCCGGAAAAGGGCATGAAAATTATCAGATTCTGAAAGACAGAACCATTCATTTTGATGATCGTGAAGAAGCGCGGGCAGCACTGAAAGGGTGAAGAAGCATGGCTTCATTTACAATAGATGAAATCTGCAGGGCGGCAAAGGGCACGGTGGTGCATGCAGGAACAGCAAAACGCTGCACCGGCGTGTCAACAGACACAAGACATATTGAAAAAGGGGCCTTGTTTATTGCCCTGAAGGGGGAGCGGTTTGACGGTCATGCTTTCCTTGAAAAAGCAGCCGCCGGCGGCGCATCGGCCGTACTGGTCTCTTCCCTGGAAGAAACGGGGGCTCTCCCTCCGGATGTAAGTGTTATCCAGACAGCGGATACGCTCACCGCCATGGAAGATCTGGCTCATTTTCACCGCTGCCGGTTTTCCATACCGGTGGTCGCTGTGACGGGATCCAACGGGAAAACCACGACGAAGAACATGATCGCCGCCCTGCTGGAAACAAGATATCAGGTGCGGAAGACAGAAAAGAACCACAACAATGAAATCGGACTGTCCCAGACGCTGCTGGCGCTGACGCCGTCAGATCAGGTATGTGTTGTGGAAATGGGCATGCGCGGTCTGGG
>DIDD01000143.1 GCA_002417965.1 Veillonellaceae bacterium UBA5809 | reverse complement strand
GAAAAGCCAACGAAGATGAAATTGGTGAAGTGGGTGCCACGCTGTCAGGATCTGTCGTAAAGGTTCTGGTGGATAAGGGAACTGCTGTCAAAAAGGGAGATCCTATTGTCGTTACAGAGGCAATGAAGATGGAAACGACTATAACAGCGCCAAAGGACGGCATTGTCAGTGAGATTCAGGTGCATGGAGGAAGCCGTATTGAATCGGGCGATCTTCTGCTTGTGATTGAGTAATGTAATTTGAGAAAAGAGAGTCCTGCTGCCGGGGATCTCTCTTTTTTCGCTTATATAATCTGGCAGGGAAAAGAGGGTGCAGTTATGAAGCAAATGCCCGTACTTTTTGTGGGCCATGGAAGCCCGATGAATGCTGTAGAACCCAATGAATTTACAGCATGCTGGGAAAAAATAGGAAGAGAAATCCCTGTTCCCCAATCAATTTTATCGATATCGGCCCATTGGTTTACCCGGGGAAGTTATATAGGAAGCGGGGCAGACCCCCGCATGATTTATGATATGTACGGATTTCCCAGAGAGCTTTATGAGGTTCAGTATCCTGCGAAGGGATCTGCAGTGCTTTCACGGCGGGTGCAGGATTTACTGGGGCCGGAGCTTGAAGTCAATGATGAGTGGGGGCTGGATCACGGGTCATGGTCAGTTTTGTTGTATCTGTATCCAAAGGCCAATATTCCTGTTGTGCAGCTCAGTGTCAACGGACTGCTGACGCCGGAGGAGCAGTATCAGATCGGGCGCAGTCTCCGCCCGCTTCGTGATGAGGGCGTACTGATCATGGGCAGCGGCAATGTGGTGCATAATCTTAGGGAAATTGAATGGGAAAATCCGGGAGGTGCTGAGTGGGCAGACCGGTTTGACGGAAAGGTCCGTGAGGCGGTAGAAGACGGGGATGTATCGTCACTGATGCGTTACAGAAACTGGAAGGATGCAGCCCATGCAGTGCCTACTCCAGACCATTTAGATCCGCTTTTTTACTGTATGGGAGCAGTGACGGAGCAGGACCGTGCAGAGGTATTCAATGACAGCCGGGTTATGGGCTCTCTTTCCATGACAGGTTATCTGTTTCAGAAATAAAAAAGAAAGGCAGCTTATCANNTGATAAGCTGCCTTTCTTTTTTTGATAGAGCTTCTTTAAACTCAATTTTATGGGAGGAAAATAGCATTGACAAAAGATAATAAATGCATTATCATGTATAAAAATTCAAAAATGGAGGCGGTGGCATGGCGGCAAAAATATTTATTGACGGCCATGAAGGAACTACAGGTCTGCGCCTTTCAGAGCGTCTTTCAGAACGGGAAGATATTACAGTCATTCCTATAGAAGAAAAATACAGAAAAGACAGCAGAGCTGTCCGGGAATGTATGTCGCAGGCCGATGTTATATTTTTATGTCTCCCTGACGGTGCGGCACGGGAAGCGGCCGCGGCGGCTGATGAATGCAGTCAGGCGGTTCTCATTGATACGTCCACAGCCCACCGTACGGCCCCGGGCTGGGTATACGGATTCCCGGAACTGTCGGAAAAGCGGCGTGACTCAATTAAAAAGGCGAAACGGATTGCAGTGCCCGGATGTCACGCCAGCGGGCTGACGGCGATTCTCTATCCCCTGCTCAGAAAGGGAATCATAGGGGCCGATTATCCTGCCGCGGCCTGTTCTATAACAGGATACAGCGGCGGAGGTAAGGGAATGATCCGTGAGTATAATTCAGCGGCCCGTCCAATTGATTATGATGCGCCCAGGGTTTATGCGCTGGCGCAGAATCACAAACATCTGGCCGAAGTTGTCCGGGTGACAGGGCTTGCATTTCCACCTTCATTTTCGCCTGTAGTAGGTCCGTTTTATGCAGGTATGGATGTCATGATTCCTTTGTGTCCCCGTTTTTTTCTTAAGGAAATGACGGCGGAAGAAGTACAGGCGGCGTATCAGTCATGGTATGGTGATGGCAGTGCCTGCGTGCAGGTATCCCGGCAGCGGAGCCCGGATTATATTACCGCCAGCGCCATGGCGGGAACAGACAGTATGAAAATTTACGTAACAGGCAATGATGACCGTATAGTTGTACATGCCGTATTTGATAATCTGGGCAAGGGAGCCTCCGGTGCGGCTGTGCAGTGTATGAATCTGGCACTGGGCCTTCGTGAGACAGAGGGACTTTGTATATGGAGGGGGAAGGAATAATGAAGAGTGAAATCTCTAATGCCAAGGTGGCGGATATTTTGATTCAGGCACTGCCTTATATACGGAAATACAACGGACGTATTGTGGTGGTGAAGTACGGAGGCAATGCCATGGAATCACCTGTCATTCAGGAACAGGTCATGAAGGATATTGTTTTGATGACGGCGATCGGCATTAAGGTGGTTGTTGTGCACGGAGGCGGACTGGATATAGCAGATGCGCTGAAAAAAATGGGCATTGAGACGAGATTTATCAATGGAAAAAGAGTTACTGATACAGAAACTATGGATGTTGTACAAGGTGTTTTGGCAGGGAAAGTGAATAAAAATCTGGTTAAAATGCTTCATGCTGCAGGCGGACGTGCAGTGGGAATCTGCGGCATCGACGGACCGACCCTTGTAGCACAGCCCATGGCGCAGGAAATGGGAGAAGTGGGACATATCACATATGTCAATACCAAACTGATTACCGATCTTTTGGCAGACGGATATATTCCCGTTATTTCTTCTGTTGCCTCTGACGGGAAAGAACGCAGTTTCAATGTAAATGCCGATACGGCAGCGGCTTCCATTGCGGGAGCCCTGAAGGCGGAGGCGATGGTGGCAATGACGAACATTGACGGAGTCATGCGGGATCCCAATGACAGAGCATCACTCATACATAAAATCAGTGTTGATGAAGCAGCTTCTCTGCAGGAGCAGGGTGTGATCGAGGGCGGAATGATTCCCAAGGTGGAATGCTGCATTGATGCGATTAGTGCGGGAGTAAAAAAAGTATTTATTATTAATGGGACTATGCCGCATTCCATCCTGGTGGAATTTCTGACTGATGAAGGCAGCGGCACCATGTTTATTCCGTGAGGTGCATATGATGAATATTAAGGAAATGGATCATACTTATATAGCGCCGACCTACAGCCGGTATAATATTGTTTTTGAGAAGGGCAGGGGAGCGCTGCTCTATGATGATTCCGGGCGGGAGTATATTGATCTCGGCGCGGGAATTGCCGTGAATATATTTGGAGCCTGCGATGAGCCGTGGCAGAAGGCAGTAACGGAACAAATGGGAAAATTAACTCATGTGTCAAATCTGTATTACACAGAGCCGGATACCCGCCTGGCAGAAGAATTATGCCGACGTACAGGCATGAGAAAGGCTTTTTTTGGAAACAGCGGAGCAGAAGCCAATGAATGCGCCATCAAGTGCGCACGGAAATATTCTTTCGACCGGTATGGCGCAGGCAGACATACGGTAGTGACGCTGAAGAAGAGTTTTCACGGACGTACGCTGGCCACTCTTGCGGCAACAGGACAGGACGAGTTTCATCAGTATTTCGGTCCCTTCCCGGAAGGATTTTCTTATGCAGAGCCGGATGATTTTGAAGATGTCAAAAGAATATGCGAATCGGAATCAGTCTGTGCAGTTATGATGGAAATGGTTCAGGGGGAAGGCGGAGTCCATGCGTTATCTCCCCATTTTGTAAAGCAGACGGCGGACTACTGCAGGGCTCATGATATTCTTCTGATTGATGATGAGGTGCAGTGCGGAAACGGACGTACAGGGACCTTATATGCGTATATGCAGTATGGGGTGCTTCCGGATATTATGACGACAGCGAAAGGAATCGGCGGCGGACTTCCTATTGGGATCTGCCTGATGGGAGATGTCTGTATGGATACACTTTCGAAAGGCACCCACGGATCCACATTCGGCGGAAATCCCGTGATTTGTGCAGGCGCGCTGAATATTCTGGACCGTCTGGATGAAAGGCTTTTAAAAGAAACTGCGGATAAAGGCCGTTATATCCGGGAAGTGCTGGCAGATACACATGGTGTTGTCAAAACTGACGGACTGGGAATGATGGTCGGAGCGGAACTGGAAAAGAGCGCCGATGATACAGCGGCTGCATGTATGCAGCAGGGAGTGCTCGTTCTGACAGCCCATGGACGGCTGCGGTTCCTTCCGCCTCTTACCATTTCTTTCGAGACACTTGAAAAAGCCATGAAAATAGTGAAAAATGTCATAGAAAACGGGGTGGAATCATGAAACATCTGTTGAAAATGGAGGACCTGTCATCTGATGAAATTGAGGATATTATCGATTTGGCGGATCAGCTGAAGAAGGACAAAAAAAAGGGGAAAAGAAATAAAGAACTGAAGGGTAAGACACTGGGAATGATTTTTCAGAAATCCTCGACACGGACCCGGGTTTCTTTTGAAGCGGGCATGTATCAGCTGGGCGGGGAAGCTCTTTTTCTGAGCGCCCATGATACGCAGCTGGGGCGGGGAGAACCCATTGAGGATACGGCAAGGGTGCTGTCCCGCTATCTGGATGGAATCATGATCAGGACCTTTGCCCAGAGCGATGTGGAAAAAATGGCGAAATGGGGTTCAATTCCTGTCATTAACGGATTAACAGATTACGCTCATCCCTGCCAGGTTTTGGCTGATCTGCAGACGATACGGGAATATAAGGGAGGATGGGAAGGCCTGAAGCTGACTTTTGTCGGAGACGGCAATAATATGGCAAACAGCCTTATAGTAGGAGGAATTAAAATGGGTATGAAAGTTTCCATTGCCTGTCCTCCCGGATATGAACCGGACAGCGGAATTATGAAATGGGCTGATAAGACCGGACGTTTCCAGTGCACATCCGATGTACAGGAGGCGGCTGATCAGGCGGATGTATTGTATACAGATGTATGGGCCAGCATGGGAGAGGAGAATGAAGCGCTCCAGAGAAATGTGGATTTTTCTGGATATCAAATTAACAAAGAAACTGTGGAAGCGGCCGCTTCCACAGTTATGGTCATGCACTGCCTTCCGGCACACAGAGGGATGGAAATCGGAGCTGATATTATGGAACAGCACAGCAAAGAAATTTTTGATCAGGCAGAAAATCGGCTTCATGCGCAGAAAGCAGTTCTGGTACTTCTTCTTGGAGAAACATGCAGTGAAGCATAAAGCTGATATATATAATTATATATACCAATAATAAGGGGACCGTAAGGTCTTTCGCCGGAGCAGAAAACATATCGTCATGAGGATAGAATATTTTAATATCCCATGACGTTTTTTTCTTTATGAAGAAAAATTTTATATCGATAAAACTGTGAAATGGCACAGAAAATATTGACATTAAAACGATATAATGATAAAATATGTCATTGCAATAGTCCTTACTATTTATAATAAATATTAAAGAGGAGAAGTTGATCAGCATTCAGGAAAATAAGCAAGGTTTCTCAGCAACCTTGCTTATTTTGTCCGGTTGCACAATAGACCAGGAAATTTGCATTTTTGTTTTGAAAGGGTGAGGCGTGGGATGTTCAGACCTGAACAGGCAGGCACAAGAAAGAGATACACGTATGCGAGGGCGGATGAAGTGTTGAAAATGCCCCATCTGCTGGATCTCCAGACGAAATCTTACGAGTGGTTTCAGAAGGAAGGACTTCGGGATGTTTTCGACGATATTTCACCGATCGAGGATAATGCGCATAAGTGGGCACTGTATTTCGGGGATTATTTTTTCGGCAGGGAAAAATATGACATGGAAGAATGCAAGTCACGGGATGCCACTTATTCGGCGCCGCTGGAAGTAGAAGTCAGGCTCGTCAATAAAGAAAACGGGGAAATCAAAGAACACAGGCTGTTTATGGGTGATTTCCCCATCATGACAGATACGGGTACTTTTATTATTAACGGAGCAGAACGTGTCATCGTTTCGCAGCTGGTGCGTTCCCCCGGCGTTTATTTCAGCAGTGAAATTGATAATCTGGGAAAAACAATTTACAGCGGCCAGGTTATCCCCAACCGCGGAGCATGGATTGAGCTGGAGTCCGATGCAACCGGCGCCGTGGCAGTCAGAATCGACCGCAACAGGAAAATGCCGGCCACCATTCTTGTCAGGGCATTGGGGTATTCTTCGGATGAAGATATTTTAAAACTCTTTGCCAATGATGTCCATATCCAGCGTACGCTGGAAAAAGATCCGACGAAAACACAAGATGAAGCGCTGATTGAAATTTACAAAAAACTCCGTCCCGGCGAACCCCCGACGGTGGAAAGCGCCACGGTGCTTATGCATAATCTGTTTTATGATCCGCACCGCTATGACATGGCCAGAGTGGGACGCTACAAAGCTGGGAAAAAGCTGGGATGGCAGTCACGTCTGAAGGGCCATATTACGGCGGAGCCGATTGTCAGTCATGAAACCGGAGAAGTCATTGTGGAATCGGATGTCCTGCTGGATGAAGAAGCCATGAAAAAGCTGGAAGAAAGCCAGGTCTTCAACGGCGCAGGACTGGTGGAAGTGATGACACAGAAGGAAGACGGAACCCTGGTTAAGGTCATCTGCAACGACAGCAGTCTTCCTGATCATTTCCGCACATTGACAAAAGAAGATATGATTGCGGACATTGATTATCTTTTAAACCTCATGCAGGGATACGGGCATACTGATGATATCGATCATTTGGGAAACCGCCGTGTCCGCTGTGTGGGTGAGCTCCTTCAGAATCAGTTCCGCATCGGGCTGTCCCGCATGGAGAGGGTTGTCCGTGAACGGATGACAACACAGGACCAGGATAAAATGACACCGCAGGCCCTGGTGAATATACGTCCGGTAGTGGCTTCCATCAAAGAATTTTTCGGTAGCAGCCAGCTGTCCCAGTTCATGGACCAGACTAATCCGCTGGCAGAATTGACACATAAGAGACGTCTTTCTGCTCTGGGACCGGGCGGACTGTCCAGAGAAAGGGCAGGATTTGAGGTCCGTGACGTGCATCATTCTCATTATGGGCGAATGTGCCCGGTAGAAACGCCTGAAGGTCCGAATATCGGACTCATTTCCTCTCTGTCCAATTACGGGGTCATCAATAAATACGGACTGATAGAGACACCGTACCGCCGGGTGGACAGGAAGGGCCGTCATGTAACGGATGAGTGCATGTATGTAACGGCGGACTATGAAGAAGATAAAACCATTGCGCAGGCTAATGAGCCGCTTGATGAAAACAGCTGGTTTAAGAATAAGAATGTAGCCAGCCGCCGCGGTAAGGATGTGCTGGAAGCCGATCCGGACAAAGTGGATCTCATGGACGTATCTCCGAAACAGGTAGTATCTATTGGTACATCGCTGATACCGTTTCTGGAACACGATGATGCGAACCGGGCTCTGATGGGCGCCAACATGCAGCGTCAGGCAGTTCCGCTCCTTCGTCCTGAGGCGCCTCTCGTGGGTACCGGAATGGAGTTCGTGGCAGCTCAGGACTCCGGGGTGTGTATCCTGGCCAGACGTTCCGGCACTGTGTCGCGCGTTACGGGCAAAAAAATTGTTGTCCTTACAGATAGTGGGGAAACAGATACCTATGACATGATTAAATTCATGCGTTCCAATCAGAGTACCTGTATCAACCAGAGGCCGATTGTCTACCGCGGCGATCATGTGGAAGCCGGACAGACACTGGCGGACGGCATGGCCACTGACGGCGGGGAACTGGCGCTGGGGCACAATGTGCTGGTGGCCTTCGTTTCCTGGGAAGGATACAACCACGAAGATGCTGTGCTGATTTCAGAAAAACTCTGCAAGGATGATCTTTATACATCGATTCACATTGAAGAATATGAGTGCGATGCCCGCGACACCAAACTGGGCGATGAAGAAATTACACGCCAGCTTCCGTCTGTCGGGGAAGACGCCATTAAATATCTTGATGAAAACGGCATTATTGCTGTAGGGGCCGATGTAAGGCCCGGTGATATTCTGGTCGGCAAAGTCACCCCCAAGGGTGAAACTGAACTTACGCCGGAAGAAAGACTGCTCAGAGCCATTTTCGGAGATAAAGAAAGAGAAGTGCGTGATACATCGCTGCGTGTTCCCCACGGTGAGTTCGGCAAAGTGGTGGATGTCAAGGTGTTTACCCGTGAGAACGGAGACGAACTGGCGCCGGGCGTCAATAAACTGGTGCGTGTCTATATTGCACAGAAGAGAAAGATTCATGAAGGCGATAAAATGGCCGGACGTCATGGGAATAAATGCGTGTGCTCAAGGGTTCTTCCTGTAGAGGATATGCCTTTTATGCCTGACGGACGTCCTGTGGATCTGGTGCTGAACCCGCTGGGGGTTCCTTCCCGAATGAATATCGGACAGATTCTGGAAATTCATCTGGGCTGGGCCTGCCACATGCTGGGTGAAGAAATCCGCGGCGGTGACCCCGGAGTCGGACAGCGTCTGATTGACGCAGGCTATGATATGGAACGGTACGGCATGCCGGAACCGGATGCATCGGGAATTCATATTGCGACACCTGTTTTTGACGGCTGCCGTGATGAAGACCTGGCAGCAACGCTGAAAGCGGCGGATCTGCCGGATGATGCCAAGACCGTTCTGTATGACGGGCGGACAGGTGAAGCGCTGGACGGGCGGGTTACCGTGGGCTGGAAATACATGCTGAAGCTGCATCATCTGGTTGATGATAAAATCCATGCCCGTTCAACAGGTCCCTACTCGCTGGTCACACAGCAGCCCCTGGGCGGCAAAGCACAGTTTGGCGGACAGCGTTTCGGAGAAATGGAAGTATGGGCCCTGGAAGCGTATGGAGCGGCCTATACACTGCAGGAAATACTGACAGTAAAGTCTGATGATGTGATCGGACGTGTCAAGGCTTATGAAAAAATTGTCAAGGGCGAAAATATACCGGCGCCGGGTGTGCCTGAATCGTTTAAGGTTCTGCTGAAAGAACTTCAGAGTATCGGACTTGATGTAAGGATCCTCAATGAAAACGGTGAAGAGGTTGTCATCAAAGAGCTGGATGAAGAAGACATCGAAAGCGGATTTGGCGGATCCGGGGAGCATTGGGGAGAAAAGAGCGGACGTGCCGGCGAAGAGAATATCCGCACACTGCTGGAGGGAGAAAACAGCGAGAACGAATCCCGTCATGCGCTGGAATCACAGCTGTCAGGACAGACTCCGTCTGCTCCGCAGGCAGAACACGGGGATGAAGGCGGCGACAGTGCTGAAACAGATGTTCCCGAAGACAGATTTAACATAGAAGATCATGATGATCATCAGTAAGCATTCCCGGAAAGGAGCGGTACATATTGTTAGACGTAAATGAATTTGATTCGATGAAAATCGGCATCGCCTCCCCGGAAAAAATTCTGGAATGGTCCCATGGCGAAGTTACCAAGCCGGAAACGATCAACTATAGAACGTTAAAAGCCGAGACGGATGGGTTGTTCTGTGAGAGGATTTTCGGACCGACCAAAGATTGGGAATGCCGGTGCGGGAAGTATAAAAGGATCCGGTATAAAGGAACCGTTTGTGACAAATGCGGTGTGGAAGTAACCAGTTCTAAAGTGCGCAGGGAGCGTATGGGGCATATTAAACTGGCCACTCCCGTATCACATATCTGGTATTTTAAAGGAATTCCCAGCAGAATCGGCCTGATTCTGGATATTTCACCCCGTTCTCTGGAAAAAGTACTTTATTTTGCCGCCTATATTGTGACAGATCCGGGAAGTACCAAGCTGATTGAAAAGCAGCTGCTCAGTGAAAGTGAATATCAGGAAGCAGCAGAAGTATACGGCAGGGGGTCATTCCAGGCAGAAATGGGTGCGGAAGCCATTCAGAAGCTGCTGAAAAGGATTGATCTGGGGAAACTGGAATCAGAACTCAAAGAGGATCTGGAATCCAGTTCCGGTCAGAGACGGATCCGCACCATACGCCGTCTGGAAGAAGTGGAGTCTTTCATTAAGTCAGGAAACCGTCCTGAGTGGATGATTTTGACTGTAGTCCCGGTGATTCCGCCGGATTTGAGACCTATGGTGCAGTTGGACGGCGGCCGGTTCGCTACCAGTGATCTGAATGATCTGTACCGCCGGGTTATTAACCGGAATAACCGCTTGAAGAGGCTCCTGGAATTGGGCGCGCCGGAAATTATCATCCGTAATGAAAAACGTATGCTTCAGGAAGCGGTAGATGCCCTGATTGATAATGGGCGCCGCGGACGTGCTGTCACCGGACCGGGCAACCGGCCCCTTAAATCCCTGTCAGATATGCTGAAGGGCAAGCAGGGACGGTTCCGTCAGAACCTTTTGGGCAAGCGTGTTGACTATTCAGGACGTTCGGTTATCGTGGTGGGGCCGGAATTGAAAATGTACCAGTGCGGACTGCCGAAGGAAATGGCCATTGAACTGTTTAAGCCTTTTATCATGCATGAGCTGATTGCACGGGGCATGGCCAATAATCTGAAAGTAGCTAAAAAGAAGGTTGACAAACTGGCGCCGGGAGTCTGGGAAGTTCTGGAAGATGTCATTAAAGAGCATCCGGTGCTCTTGAACCGGGCACCGACACTGCACCGCCTGGGAATTCAGGCTTTTGAACCAATTTTGTGGGAAGGCCGCGCCATTAAGCTGCATCCCCTGGTGTGCCCCGGATATAATGCCGACTTCGACGGCGATCAGATGGCATGTCATCTGCCCCTGTCTGTAGAAGCACAGGCAGAAGCAAGAACCCTCATGCTGTCCATTAACAATATTCTTTCTACAAAAGACGGAAAGCCGGTGGCTATTCCTTCGCAGGATATGATACTGGGATCGTATTATCTGACCATTGTAGCTGATGATGAAGATCAGCTGGATGTGGATCATCTCAGGGCATTTACCGGTTATGATGAAGTGATGCTGGCTTATAACCTGAAACAGGTCAAGGTACATGAGTTTATCCAGGTCCGTATTCCCGGACATGGCCGTGTCATCACTACACCGGGACGTATGATTTTCAATTATGCCATTGCTGAGGAACTCCGGTTCTTTTATAAGAGGAAAGACGGGCGTGAAGGACTGGGTGTGACCATTGACAAGAAACAGATGGGCAAGCTTGTCAATACCTGTTTCCGCAAGCTGGGCTTCAAGGCAACCGGTGATCTGCTGGACAGCATTAAATCACTGGGATTCCACTATGCTTTGATTTCCGGTATTTCTATCGGGATCAATGATGTGGCGGTGCCGAAAGAAAAACCGCAGATTCTGGCCGAAAAAGACAAGGAAGTAGAGCGGGTAAAGCAGTATTTCAGACGCGGTCTGATTACTAATGATGAAAGATACAGAAAGACAGTCGAAATTTGGACTGAAGCAACTGATGAAGTCAAGAATGCCATGATCAGGAGTATGAATAAATTTAATCCTCTGACGATGATGGCGCAGTCCGGGGCCCGGGGCAATGAACAGCAGATTAAGCAGCTGGCCGGCATGCGCGGNNGGGCTGGCGGATACTGCACTGCGTACGGCTGACTCAGGATACCTGACCCGCCGTCTGGTGGATGTATCCCAGGATGTTATCGTGCGGGAAGATGACTGTGATGTGCTGACCTTTGACTTTGACCGCGAAAGAGCCCGGTTTGCGGCGGCTGAACGTACTGTCGTGCGTTCACTCCGCGGGCAGCTGATCGGAGCTATTTTGAATGAGGATGTAGTTGACGAACGCTCCGGAGAAGTGCTGCTGATTAAGGGCAAGACTCTGGAAGCGGAAGATCTGCCTGTTCTCTGCAATCATCTGGTGCCCTTTGTATCTCTTTGGGATAACAACGGTGATGAAGCTCATGACACTAAAATCATCACACTGAATGAAGAAACGAATAAAATGAAGGAGACGCTTAAGGCCCATATGATGAAGGCCGTTCTTGGAAAACCACTGGAAGAAGATGTGTGTACCCGGAACGGAGAGAAACTGTATGCAGCGGGAACTGCCGTCGATGAAAGCCTGGTTGATGCTGTGCTGGCGGCTGATGTGCCGAGAGCCAAAGTCCGCCTGAATGAAATTGAAGGGGTGGATGTGAGCTCCATTATGGAAGACGGGGGTGTCATTGAACCGCTGGCGGACCGCATTATAGGACGTTCTGCAGCCGAAGATCTTGTCAACCCTGATACCGGCAGGCTGATTGTTGCAAAAAATGAAGAAATCACTGAAGAAGAGGCGGCCGAGATCCAGAAATACTATAAGACCGTTAAGATCCGCTCGATTCTAACCTGCAAGTCTCCCCACGGAGTTTGTGCAAAATGCTACGGACGGAATCTGGCTACGGGCAGGCATGTGGAGATCGGTGAGGCTGTGGGCATTATAGCGGCCCAGTCCATCGGTGAACCCGGCACCCAGCTGACGATGCGTACATTCCATACAGGCGGTGTTGCTTCCAGTGAAGATATTACACAGGGGCTTCCCCGTGTAGAAGAACTTTTTGAAGCCAGAAAGCCAAAACATCATGCTGTTATCAGTGAGATTGACGGGACTGTATCTATTGCGGAATCGGAAGAGAACAAAGGTGTCTTTACCATTACAGTTACTAATGAAGAAAATTCCGAAGCGTATAAAATACCCTTTGGGAAACGTCTTTCTGTAGTGGACGGACAAGACATCCATGCCGGAGACCGTTTGACAGAAGGATCCATCAATCCTCATGATATTCTCCGCG
>DIDD01000025.1 GCA_002417965.1 Veillonellaceae bacterium UBA5809 | reverse complement strand
TTGATAAGGAAGATGAAAGGCCAGCTTCCATAAGCGAGAAGCCAGCCTCCTGCCGAAGGGCCGGCGGCCATGCCCAGGGCCACAAAAGCACCGTTCAGCCCCAGTGCGCGCCCTCTCTGGGAGGCCGGAAAAGTCCGCACAATAATACCCTGACTGTTTGCCAGGGCGGCGCTGCCTCCGGCAGCCTGAATCATTCTGGCAGCCAGCAGTTCCCCAAAGCCGGAAGCAAAGCTGCATAGCAGCGACCCGGCAGCGAACAGCGCCATGCCGCCGGTGAATACCTTTTCCTGTCCCCGGATATCCCCCAGACGGCCGAAAAAAAGAATAGCGGCAGCCATGACGATGGTATAAATATTGGATACCCAGGCCACGGAGGAGCTTTCTGTATGGAGAGAATGGGACAGTACGGGAAGAGCCACATTCACAATGCTGGCATCCAGCGTGGCGGTAAAAGGGGCGAGCACTGTAATCAATAAAATCAAAGTTTTTTTCCAAGACGGGGATACATCCATAACGGGCCTCTTTTCACAGGCAGGTAGACCGGTTTGCTTCCTTTTCCGGCAAGGCGTAAGATAAAGAAGAAAACCAATGACAGGAGGGGCATTCTTATGAAACATCTGCTTGTTTTTGCACATCCGCGGCGCACCAGCCTGAACCGCGCAATATTGGAAAGAACGGAACATGTCTTGGAGTCAATGGGACATTCCGTTCAGGTACGTGATTTATATAAAATCGGATTTGATCCTGTACTGACAGAAGAAGATTTTTCCTCCATGGGACGGGGACAGATTCCGGAAGATATTAAGAAAGAACAGGACTTTGTGGCGGCAGCGGATGTCATCACCCTTATTTATCCTGTATGGTGGGCAGGTATGCCGGCCATTATGAAGGGGTATATTGACCGGGTACTTGCCTATGGATTCGCCTATGCCTATACGCCGCAGGGAGAACTGCAGAGTCTGCTTGCAGGCAAAAAAGGATGGATCATCAATACGCAGGGAGAGGCAGAAGAAATTTACCGTAAAAACGGCATGTCCCGGTCTATTGACCAGGCGGCGGAAGAGGGGATCTTTGATTTTACGGGCATCAGTCCCCTGGGACGTCTCTGCTTCGGATCCGTGCAGGATGCCGGTGAGGAGCAGGGAAAAAAGATACTTGACGAGCTGGAAAAGAAGATCCGCGGGCTCTTCTGAAAAAGGCTCTTCAGAGCAGAAAAGGCAGCGTTTCAACGCTGCCTTTTCCGTATGCCGGGGAATCAATGACGGCCTCTTTCTGTCTGTTTCCAAATGACAGTCAGGATTCTGACTTGCTGTGGGCGGTTTCTTTTTCTGGGGCGTCAGCCGGCGCCAGGGGATCAGGGCCGAAGCGGTTGGGGCCTGAGGTTCCCTTTTTGAAGAATAAAACAATAAAACAGAACAGGGACAGGGGTCCCAGACCCCATCCGGTGACGGGATATATCTGTGTCAGATGGCCGCTGGCAAAATTTAAAAGATACACAATGACGGCCCACCATCCGGGCAGATTCATATCATGGAGACGGCGCGAAGTGAAAAGGATGCTTACGGCGGCCATTACAGGGCCGAATACGGTAACAAAAGAAGCCATGGATCCGCCGTTGGTCAGAATCAGATCCAGCACGAAGAGCATGATCACGACGAGAATAACATGATAAAAAATATAACGGGAACGGTTGAGCCGTCCTTTATAAGTCAAATAGGAAAGAAGAGGGGATTTTCTGAATTTCATGAATATATCCTTTCTGCGGCTGGACAGAAAAAAGCAGGAACTCTGCCCTGAACGGCGGACACCTTATGAATGCAGGATAACACAAAGAAAAAATCTCTGCAAGGAAAGTGAAAGGAGGCTTCAGGCATTTTCCGCACGGCGCAGGAGAGAAAATTTTCAAAAACAGAGTGGAAAAAGCAGGAATTTCCGGCTTTTTCAGTGGAATTTGCAAACATCTTGTGCTATAATACGAAATTGTTGTTTATAAGGAATAACAGAAAAAATCAACAGTCCTCTGACTGCCGTGTACGCAGATTTCTATGCTATAATCATAACATGTGGGTGAAAAGAGATGCAGGCGGAAAACAGTATGATAAAAGATGTAATGATACGCGTGACCAGTTTGCAGCGTAACGACAGCGGGCAGGATGAAAAAATTTCCCTGGAAACACCGGGGAAATTTGGCATACAAAAAGGTTTTTCCTATATTACGTACCAGGAAACGGAACTGACCGGCATGGAAGGGACAACGACGTCTCTCCGCTTTTATCCCGATTCGGTCAATCTGGTCCGTGTAGGGAAAATCCTTCAGCAGCAGGAATATAAGCCCGGTGAAGTCACCTATTCACAATACGAAACACCGTTCGGCACATTGCAGATGGGCGTCCATACGCGGGGGTTGGAAAATACCATATCCGGCGGAAGCGGACATATGCGGATTGCTTATGACATTGATCTGGACGGTGTGTTTTGCCATTATAACGAATTAACTGTTGATGTGTGGGAGGATCCTGAAAAACATGGAAATAAGGGAGCAGCTGAGACAACTGATTGAACAGGCGGGGCAGGAGGCTGTGCGGAGCGGTGATCTTCCTGAAGGAGATTACGGTACCGTACAGAAGCTGGAAATACCGCCCAGAAAAGAATTCGGGGATTTTTCATCCAATGCGGCCATGCAGTGGGCTAAAACGGCTCACCGTGCGCCGCGGCAGATTGCAGAAATCCTGGTGCGCCACCTGCAGAGCGGACTGATTGCCAAAACGGAAATTGCCGGTGCCGGTTTCATTAATATTTTTCTGGCGGCCCAGGCGGTATATGACAATTTAAAGACGATTCTGAACACCGGCGCGGATTACGGCAGTCTGCCCGTGCGCAGAGAAGACACCGTGCTGGTTGAATATGTATCAGCCAATCCCACAGGACCTCTCCATGTAGGCCATGGCCGGGGAGCGGCTTATGGGAGCGCCCTGGTCAATCTTCTGCGGGCGGCAGGCTATCAGGTGGCCTCTGAATATTATATTAATGATGCAGGCAATCAGATTGAACATTTGGCGGAATCGGTCAATGCCCGTTACCTCCAGCTGTTTGGGCAGGATGCAGAAGTGCCGGAGGACGGATACCGGGGCCAGGACATTATTGAAACAGCGCGCAAAATCAAAGACCGCGACGGAGATAAATATCTCCGCATGACAGAGGAAGAACGGCTGTCTGTTTTTAAAGATCTGGCTCTTTCCGAAAAGCTGGCGGCTCTGAAAAAGGATCTTTCCGATTTCCATGTGACCTTTGACCGCTGGTACAGTGAAAAATCACTCTATCCGGACCGGGTGGAAGCAGCGCTCGATGTGTTGAAGCAGCGCGGCAAAATGTATGAAAAAGACGGCGCCTGGTGGATGAAAACCACGGAATGCGGAGACGATAAAGACCGCGTGGTCATCCGTGCCAACGGAGTACCCACCTATTTTTGTTCGGATATTGCCTATCACCGGGATAAACTGGAAAGAGGCTACCGCCAGCTGATTGATATCTGGGGAGCTGACCATCACGGCTATATTGCACGGATGAAAACAGCCATTGATTTTCTGGGATATGATCCGGACCGTCTGGAAGTACTCCTGCTGCAGATGGTGACGCTTCTCCGCGACGGAGTGCCTGTCAAAATGTCCAAGCGGACAGGAGAAGCTGTGACGCTGGCAGAACTGATTGAAGAAGTAGGGACCGATGCGGCCCGGTATTTCTTCAACAGCCGTTCACTGGACAGCCAGATGGAATTTGACATTGACCTGGCTAAAAGAGAGTCCAGTGAAAATCCCGTGTATTATATCCAGTATGCCAGCGCGCGGATACACAGCCTGTACCGGCAGGCGGCGGAAGCAGGCATTTCCTGGGGCCGCTGGGAGGACACGGATTTCGGTCTTCTTACAGAAGACTGTGAAATCAGCTTAATTAAGAAAATGGAAGAATATCATGATCTGATTGCCGCAGCGGCCCGGGAGCGGGCACCGCACCGTGTGGCCAGATATGCCTATGAACTGGCCAGTCTGTTTCATCAATTCTACCGCCAGTGCCGCATCCTCGGTGTGGAGCGGCCGCTGACCGAGGCCAGACTGGGGCTGGTGACAGCTGTTCAATATATATTGGTGCATGCACTGAACATCCTGGGTGTGACTGCACCGGAGCATATGTAAAGGGGAGGGGACCATGACAAAGTATATTTTTGTAACCGGCGGAGTGGTGTCATCGCTGGGAAAAGGAATCACCGCAGCATCTTTGGGACGCCTTTTGAAAAACCGGGGCTACAAAGTAACCATTCAGAAGTTTGATCCGTACATCAACATTGATCCGGGGACCATGAATCCCTATCAGCACGGAGAAGTCTTTGTAACCGATGACGGAGCGGAGACAGATCTGGATCTGGGACATTACGAACGCTTTATTGACATTAACCTCTCCAAAGCCTCCAATGTGACCACAGGAAAAATCTATCAGTCCGTGATTAACAAAGAACGGCAGGGAGATTATCTGGGATCCACTGTTCAGGTCATTCCCCATATCACCAATGAAATCAAGGACCGGGTTCTCCATGTGGGACGGGAAGACAATGCGGATGTAGTGATTACAGAAATCGGCGGCACCGTGGGGGATATAGAATCACTTCCTTTTTTGGAAGCGATCCGCCAGGTGCGCAAGGATGTGCCGAACAGAAATGATGTGCTTTATATTCATGTAACGCTGATTCCCTATATTTCAGCAGCCGGAGAGCTCAAAACCAAACCGACGCAGCACAGCGTCAAAGAACTCCGCAGCATCGGTATTCAGCCGGATATCATCGTATGCAGGACAGAAAAAGAAATCTCCGATGACATGAAAGATAAGATCGCCCTCTTCTGCGATGTGGACAGAAATGCCGTCATTTCCAATATGACCTGCAGCAGCATTTATGAAGTGCCCCTGGAACTCCAGAATGAAGGACTGGATACTATTGTCCTGAAAAAGCTGGGTCTTGAGGACAGACCCTGCGACATGACCGAGTGGAAGGCTATGGTGCGTCATATCCTGGAAGCCAAAAATACCGTGACAGTGGCTATTGTAGGAAAATATGTAGCCCTTCACGATGCGTATCTGTCGGTTGCGGAATCTCTCTATCATGCAGGCTATGCTTTTGACACGAAAGTGAATATCCGCTGGATTGATTCGGAAGACCTCGAAATGGAAGGCACGGACATGGACAAGGTTTTCAAAAATACAGCGGCCATCATTATTCCGGGAGGATTCGGGAACCGCGGTATCGAGGGGAAAATTGCAGCCATCCGCTATGCCCGTGAAAAAGGAATCCCTTTCCTGGGACTTTGTCTGGGTCTCCAGTGCGCCATCATTGAATTTGCCCGTGATGTATGCGGACTGAAAAACGCCAACTCCCATGAATTTGATGAAAATACCGAATACCCTGTGATTGATCTGATGGATGATCAGGAAGAAGTGACGGAAAAGGGCGGCACCATGCGTCTCGGCCTCTATCCCTGCAAGCTGGCGGAAGGAACACAGGCCAGAAAACTCTACGGGGGAGAGGAAGTCGTTTATGAGAGACACCGCCACCGCTATGAAGTCAGCAACCGATTCCGGCCCCAGATGGCGGCAAAAGGCATGGTTTTCTCCGGAACCAGCCCTGACGGACGCCTGGTGGAAACCATTGAACTGAAGGATCATCCTTTCTTCATGGCCAGCCAGTTCCATCCGGAATTCAAATCACGGCCCACAAGGCCTCATCCCCTGTTCCGCGGACTTATAGAAGCCGCCATCAAGCGGAACCGCAGTCATTCCTGAGTCTTCACGCCCTCTCCTGCATCCGGGACGAGGGCGTTTTTTGGAAAGACACCTTTCTGGAGGATATCATGATCGAAGCTATCAGACAAAGGAGAAGCATCCGCTTCTTCCTTCCCGACCCTATTTCCGATGAAAATCTCCGTGAAATTCTGACGGCCGGCCAATGGGCGCCGTCTCCTAAAAACCGGCAGCCCTGGCGCTTTATTGTGGTCCGCGGGGAAGCCAAAAGGGGGATGGATGAAGCGATGAAAGCAGGCCTGGAAAAAACGGCCCGCGGAGAAGGACCGCTGGCGGGACGCCCCGAGTATCTTCCCAATGCCGTGTACACCCAACGGGTTATGCAGGCGGCGCCGGTGACACTGTTTATTTATGATTCCGAAGGCAGGTCCGTTTATGAACCCATGAGTCCGGCGGACCGTATCCATGAAATGAGCAATGTGCAGGCCATAGGCGCCGCCATACAGAATATGGCGCTGGCCGCATGGGATATGGGAATCGGCAGCCTGTGGAACGGCAATATTTTTTTTGCTTATGATGAGCTGAAGGAATGGCTGGGAGAGCCGGGGGAAATCATTGCCGCCCTGTCCCTCGGTTATACCCGCCGCCCGGTCTGTCCGCTTCCCCGGAAGCCGCTGGAAGAACTGGTGTCATTTAAATAAAAATAAGTACTTGTCACCGGCAGAATAATTAATTATAATAACTGTTATGCTCTTGCATCAGAATCATCACAGTGGAGGAATTTCATGATCGAAGCCATTTATAAAAGAAGAAGCGTACGCAGATTTCTGCCCCGTCCGGTCCCTCAGGATGTCATCGAAAAAATTTTAGAGGCAGCGGTGCAGGCACCTTCCGCGAAGAACAGACAGCCCTGGAAATTTGTGGTGGTACGGGGACGGGAAAGACGGGATATGGTTTCCGCCATGAAGACAGGGCTCCAGAAAGTCCGCAGAGGAGAAAGCCGTTTTACCGGATGGGAGCCGTATATTCCCAGTGCTGTTTATACAGCCCGCATTCTGGAGCTGGCGCCGGTGACCATTTTTGTTCTGAATAAACAGGGACGTCCTCTGGGTGAAAATCTGTCTGTGCCAGATAAAATCATGGAGATCTGCGACCTGGAATCAGTCAGCGCAGCGGTTCAGAATATGTCACTGGCAGCAACAGATCTGGGTGTGGGAAGCCTGTGGACCTGCAATATCTTTTTGGCTTATGATGAATTAAAAACATGGCTGAATACAGACGGCGAAATGGCGGCGGCTATGGCTTTCGGCTATACAGACAAGCCCCTTCCTCCTGCCCGCAGAGAATGGAAAAATTCTGTACTGTACCGGGGAGAAGACTGAAAAAACTTCTTTCCCTGTGAAAGACGGCTTCCAAGGCCGTCTTTTTTGTATGACAGATTGACATACGATGAAAATTAATTGTGATTGAGGCAAAAAGCAGTATATGTTACAATAAGGAAAATCAGGCAGGAACCGTTGGAACCCTGCCGGAGCAGAGGGGGCGGCAGGATGGCATTGGCAGACAGACGGGGAAGCACTCTGTCTCCGGAGGAACAGATACATGCGCTGCATGAAAAATTCCAGTATCCGCACAGCCGGATCCGCCTATGGCTGGAGGAAGCCCCTTTTAAAGATGTAGAGAAAGCCCTTCTGTATGCATGGATGGCGGAATGCGATCCCGGGCAGGTGCTGAACATGAGAAAAAAAGAGCCATGGGAGCGGATACAGCGTCATCTGCATCTCACACCGGACCGGTACCAGATCCGGTGGCATGACTACTGCGCCGACAGACTGCACCGGTGGTGGGGCGTTGACAAGGCGCAGGCGCTCCGGCTTCTTCAGGAGGGCTGGCCCATGCATTATATAAAAATGGCCGCCCTTCTGTCGGTTCCTCTTTCCATGAATATGAAAGCCATTCTGCAGAAACGGACCCGGGAATGCCGGTGGAGGACCTGGGCGGTAGAGCGTATGGGAATGGACGGAGACCGGTATGATAGCATGATGCAGGCCGCGAGAAATCCGTCTCTTCCTCCCCGGAAAGAGAAACAGGAATCCGCACCGGCAGAAAGGAACAGATCACTTTGAAACGACTGCTTTTAATGCTGCTGATGATTGCCGCAGCAGTTCTCGGCGGATGCAGCGGACAGGGAAACACACAGAATGCCGCGGACCCTGAGCCTCTTCCCGCTTATCCCGTAACAGTGCATAACTATACAAGCGAAGGAAAAATGAATGATTTGACCTTTCAGGCAGCGCCGCGCCGGGTTGTTGTCTGTGAACCGTCGGTAGCGGATACCCTTCTGGCCATGGGAGTAGGAGACCGTATCGCCCTCCTCTATATTTCACCCTATATGGAAAACGGAGAAGCGCTGCAGGAAAAATATGAGAAGCTTCTTCCCCATGCGCAGATCGTGCGGTCGGCGCCGGGCGTACAGCAGGTCAAATCAGTCAATCCCGATCTTATCATTGGATGGTATAAAGACTTCAGGGAACATTCGCTGGGAAATACGAATTTCTGGAATGAACAGGGCGTTCCCGTATATATAGAAGAAAATTCAGGGCCCGGATCCGCGCCTGAAGACCGGGAAATGGCTTCACTTCTCAACAATCCTCCTCCGCCGCCGGAAGAATCCCAGGGGCCTAAGGATGCAGTCAGGGCGCCGATACCGGCGGACATGGACAATGTATCGGACACAGATCATTTCCCTCCGGGAACCGTGGAAAGTGAAATGGAATTTCTGTCCCATATGGGAGATATCTTCAACCGTCCCATGCAGGCGGAGCGGTTGATTGAACGCATTATCGGAGAAATTGAAACGACGCAGGCCATGATCGGCGAAAGAACAGAACAGACGGCGATGGCTGTGGAATTCTCCAGGGGCCAGATACAGGAATACGGGAAACGCCGTCTGGTCGGAGACATGATTGAAAAAATGGGCGGAAAAACGGTGGATGCCGGGAGTAAATGGATTACACCCCAGGAACTGATCCAGGCTGATCCGGACGTTGTCTTTGTTGTGTACCGCGGCGGCCCCGGCGACCGCGCCACCGCTCTGGCACAGTTTCAGGAGCCTGTTTATGCAGGCATGAAAGCGGTCAAAAACAGGCGTGTCTTCGCCATACCCAATACCAAAATTGTGGCCAGTGCCATTCATACAGTAGAAACCATGAGGCTGATCCGGCAGGGACTGTATCCTGATCTTCCGGCGGAACGGTGATGCGGCAGTGAAATAAGAAGCATTCTGTACATATAAAGTGCAGGATGCTTTTTTGTATTAAGAAAATGAAAGAATCTAAGCATAGGATGAAAATATAAATATAAACAATTATTGACTTTAATAACAAATCATGATGCTACTGTCAACGGATGTTCGCAATTTTAGGATTCCTACTACGGTATAGTGAATTAAGCAGGCAACAGCTCCTGAATGGAGTCCTGTGCGATATAACACCTTCCGGTTGACCAGTCCTCTTCATATTCCATCAGATATGTGCTCACCAGACGGATATAAGAAGATGGATTGGGGAAGATTCCGACCACTCCCGTACGCCTTCGGATTTCCCGGTTAAGTCTTTCCAGCATATTCGTGGATGCAATCTTTTTTGCATCAATCATCGGATAGGCATAGTAGGAAAGTGACTCGTCCAAGTTATTTTCCAGAATCTCTATTGCTTTAGGAAATCTTTTCTCATAAATATCGCAGAACTCTTTGCCTCTCTTCCTGGCTTCTTCCTGATCCGATGCCTGCCAGATTTCTTTCAGTTTGTCCCCGAATGCTTTTTTCGCATGATGGGGAACATGGACCATTATATTTCTCATCAGATGGACTTTGCAGTGCTGCCACGCACATCCGGGAAAGCTCTCTTTAACGGCCTTAATAATCCCCTTATGTCCGTCAGAAACCACCAGCAAGGGATTTTGCAGGCCTCTTTCTTGAAGAGATAAAAATAATGTTTTATAGGTATCTGATGATTCTTCCATCATGGGTTCCACCGCCAGGATTTCCCGCTTTCCCTCTTCATTCACACCACAGATTACGATGACCGCCATGCTGATGACACGTCCGTCCACACGGACTTTTTCATATAGGGCATCGGTCCACAACACAGGATATCTTTTCTCTTTTAGAGAGCGTGTTCTAAATTCAGAAACCTGCCGGTCAAGTCCTTTTGCCATCATACTTGCCTGTCCGTGGGACATATTTTCAATACCCAGCTTCTGAGCCAGTTTCTCGATCTTTCTGGTGGAAATACCTTGTACAAAGGCTTCCTGAACCACTTGTACAAGGGCAGTTTCACTGCGTTTTCTTTCTGTAACAAAGAAGGGAATGTAACCTCCTTCTCTGACTTTTGGCACTAATAGATAAATAGTTCCCATTCGTGTATCCAGTCTCCTTGTCCGATAACCGCAGCGATATCCCTTCCGATTTGGATTATGTTGATTTTTTCCGGCTGACAGACGAGAAGACACTTCGGCTTCCATCATTTGATCGCAGAGCCAACGAAGCATGGTCAGCATGGGGTCAGAAGAATTCATACAGGTGAGTAGTAAAGATGATAAATTTATGTTATTCTGTGATTGAGCCATTGGGTTTCACTCCTTATGATTGGTTTGGTCACTATTCATTGTAGCGGAATCCCAATGGTTTTTCTATGCCCTTTATTAAATTGCGAACTCTATTTTACTCCATC
>DIDD01000097.1 GCA_002417965.1 Veillonellaceae bacterium UBA5809 | reverse complement strand
AAGGGTCTTTTGGAACGCCGATACCCTTCCAATAGATCAATCCCAGTGTTGTTTCATCCCTTGTAATTCCGTTCCGGGCGCCTTTTTCCAACAGGGGAAGAAGGCGGTGGAGCAGAGAGCTGGAAAGAGACAAATCTTTTTCTACGCCAAGGCCCTTACGGTAGGCATACATCATGTCATACAGGGCCGTGGTGTTTCCTTTCAGGGCCAGATCAGAAAGGACGGCGCCTCCCTGCTGAAGCAGGGCCGTGGCCAGAAGGCCTGCTTCAAAATCAGAGGCAGCCGATGTCCCCCGGTTTGGCGGAATCATTTTACTGCGGTAAAGAATCTGAAGATTCCATCCATTTTCCTGAAGAATTTCGGCCAGGGCAATCTGGGCGTCTTCACTGCCTGCGGCTGCCTGCCTTTTTAGTTCCTGAAAGTCTTCTGCCCCTGACTGGATGCAGAGACTGCAGAAAAGAATTCCGAAAAGGATAATTTTTTTCATGAAGGACCTCCTGTTTCATTTTTACAGCATAGCATAATTTTTGTATTGATGCTGGTTATTTAAAGATCAGTCTGGGAAGAGAACTTAAAAAAGAAGTTTCGTTCCGATTGAAATTTATTGTCACAAGGAGGAGGTTCCTCTTTATAAATTGGTTTTATGCTATTGCACTGCTATAGAAAAGTAGTACAATGGATTTGTGATTTTTGTTTTTAAAAAGGATGTGTTGAAATGCCCGATCGTTTTTATAATCTGGAAGTTGCCGGATGCAGCAGAAAACTGTCAGTCATGAATATTTCAGATCATATGGCTATTGCCAGTTTTGTGATCCTGGGAGATATGGAACTGGTATCCTCTGCGGCGAAAGAGCTGGTTAAAAAACTGCCTCCTGCAGATCTGATCATGACAGCCGAAGCAAAGGGGATTCCCCTGGCGCAGGAAATAGCCAGGCTTCTGCATATGAAGTATTTTGTTGTGGCCAGAAAATCGGTTAAGGGATACATGCAGCATCCTTTAATTGTGGAGGACCATTCCATTACAACAAACGGGAAGCAGATTCTCTGTCTCATGGATCAGGATATTGAACGGGTCAGAAATCATCGTGTCATTTTGGTGGATGATGTGATCAGCACAGGAGGATCTATGGAAGCACTGTCCAAACTGGCGGAAAAGGCAGGAGCTCAGGTGGCAGCCCGGGCTGCTGTGCTGGCGGAAGGGGATGCCATTGGCAGAAAGGATATTATTGTTCTTGGAAATCTTCCCTTATTTCCAGCAGAATGATGTGTCAGATCAGCGATAAAGAAAGGGTGAGGTTATGATACAGTATTGGGAGAATATGATCAGCCGTGAAATAGGTGCTGTGGACAAGGCCCATGCGGCGGTACTGCTTCCCGTTTCGGCGGTTGAACAGCACGGGCCCCATCTTCCGGTAGGGACAGATGCGATTATTTTAAGGGCTCTTCTGAAGAATTTTTCAAAGGTGACAGGACACTTTCAAGAGGATGAAGTGATCATTGCGCCTCAGATTACGGTGGGGAAAAGCAATGAGCATATGGATTTTCCCGGCACGATGACATTGACGGCCAAAACTATGTACGATGTTATTGATGAATATACGTCAGCCATTGCCAAGTGGGGATTCCGCAAGCTGATTCTTACTAACAGCCACGGCGGCAATACAGATCTTCTAAATCTGCTGTCCAGAGATCTCCGTATTAAATACGGAATGGAAATTTATGTGTTTGACTGGTGGTTTACGGATTTTTGGAAAGAAATCCTTCAGAAAGTGCAGGAATCAAAAAGTCCATATGGAGTTTTTCATGCATGTGAGCTGGAAACATCACTGATGCTTCATATTGCACCTCAGATGGTGGATATGGAGCAGGCGAAAGATGAAACACCGGACAGACAGTTCGAAGGCGACCGCTTTATTTCTCTCTATGGCCCGGTGACTATGGGCTGGAAAACCAGAGATGTCAGTCATTCAGGAGTCATAGGAGATCCGGAGGAGGCCAGTGCGGAGAAAGGACAGGTACTTATGGATTTTGCTGTTCAAAAGCTGACGGCTATTATAGAAGAGATTTTACAATTTCATTATTAAGCCATTGCTGAAAAGCAATGACTGTCTCTGGTGTCTGACAAGGAGTTATTTGTGGAATCGCAATTACTATTTCAATTTAAGGATTTTTCGTATCAATACAGACGGCAGAGCGCCGCCGCACTGCGGCACATATCTTTTTCCGTGGAAGCGGGAGAGATTGTGGCAGTATTGGGCAAAAGCGGATCAGGAAAGACAACGCTGGCTCATGTGCTTTCAGGAATTATACCTGAGACGGTGACAACGGGAACAATGCAGGGGAAGGCCGAAAGGGGACAGTCGGTATCAGTGGGGCTTGTAACGCAGTCTCCTGAAAGTCAGCTTTTTGGGTATACGGTAGAAGATGCGGTGGCTTTTGGACTGGAAAATCAGAATATGCTGCGGAGCGACATGGCAAACAAGATTGATGAGGTGCTGGCTCTTCTCCACATCAGCCATCTTCGGCACAGAGTAGTGGAAAAGTTGTCAGGGGGGCAGAAACAGGCAGTCTGTATTGCATCGGTTTTGGTCATGAAACCGGATCTGCTGGTTCTGGACGAGCCGGTTTCATCATTAGATCCGTTGGGAAAAAGTATGGTGCAGGATATTCTGTTTCAATTGAGAGAATCTGGGCAGTCTGTGGTGATTTTGGATCAGTTTGCAGACTGGTGTGCTTCCTGTGTGAGTTCTGTATTGGGACTCGAAGCAGGGCAGATCATTTTTGGAGGAACACTGAGAGAATTTTTTCAGGATCCGGATTTATATGAAAAGCTGGGGGTCACCGTGCCGCCTTCGGTTCTCCTGTATCATAGCCTGAAGGAGAAGCATCCTGAATTTCCTCTTCGCTGGAATGCTGAGGAATTAGGAAGAGCACTTCATGGCGCTGTATACCTGAAATCAGATGAGAAGGAAAGCAGTGATGCAGTTACTATTGAAAGCAGTCCTTTGATAGAAGTCCGGCATCTTCAGCATTGTTACGGAAGTTTTGAGGCGCTGTCTGATGTAGAAGCCCGATTTTACAAGGGACGTGTGACATCGCTTCTGGGGCAGAACGGTTCGGGAAAGACAACGCTGGTGCATCATCTGAACGGACTGCTTCGTCCTACTGCGGGAGATGTGCTTATCAACGGGAAGACAATCAGTGGCCTATCAGTGGCAGAATTGTCAAAGTCAGTCGCTATGGTATTCCAAAATCCGGAGCATATGCTGTTTGAAAACAGTGTGGCGGAGGAAATTTCTTTTTCGGGACGGATGCATGGAGAGGTTCTTTCCAGTGAAGAAATGGATCAATGGCTGGAATGGGGAGGATTAAAAGAGTATAAAAGTGCTTTTCCTTTGAATCTCAGCATGGGGCAGAAGCATATGACGGCGATTCTGTGCGCAGCTGCTTCCCGGCCGGAGGCGGTTATTCTCGATGAACCGACACTCGGCCTTGATCTTGATATGAAGCGGCGTCTGACCGCGTTGATCGGGAAGTTGAAGCAAATGGGAATCTGCGTTATTCTCATCAGTCATGAGCTGTCTTTCGTCTGTGAGGTGAGTGACGAAATTCTGCTTCTTCATAACGGAAGAATTGTCTGTGAGGGAACTCCCCGGAAAGTATTTGGGCAGCGCAGTCTTTTCGCGGACATGAAAATGCCTCTGCCTGATATGGAGATTCTGTCGGATACGTTGGGATTTCCGAGTCCGGTATTGACAGACTCGGAATTTCTCAGACGTACAGAATGGATTAAGGGAGGTCACACCCATGAATTGGCTTGAATATATGGATGAGGATACTTTTTTTCACAGACTTTCTCCGGTTACCAAGATTATCTGGTTTGTCCTCATTAGCGTGCTGATTGCAGTGGTGAGGGATCTGCCGGCGGTGACAGTCCTTTTTCTGTTTATGGCGGCTGTCTGGGTAAGGGCTGGACTCATTGACAGGATGAAGATGCTTGGCAGAAATCTTTTTCCTATTATGGGATTTGCTTTTGTTATGTGGATAGTTATCGGAGCACTCCATGTGGATGCACCGGATACAGTCCCCATCTATCAGGACCGCATATTTTGTCTGGAGTATGCGGATATCAGCCGGGCAGTCAGTACGGTGTTCCGTATATTTCTGATGGTGTCTGTTTTTTATACATTGATTATTACTACTAATTTTTCGGAAATTATTTATGGACTGAGAAAGCTTCATGTTCCGTATCCCGCAGCTTTCGGAGCAGGTCTTGTTTTTCAGGTTATACCGAATATCATCAGAGAATTCCGAACGGTGGTGGATGCACAGCGTTCCCGGGGGCTTGAAGTTGACCGCGGGCCTGTAATGAAACGTGCCCGCCGGTATTGTCTGGTCCTTGTCCCGCTGTTCATACGTATTCTGGGGACGGCACAAAACATTACAATGTCTATGTTTATTTATCGTCTTCATTTGGGATCATCCCGTTCTTCACTGAAAGAAATCAGAACAAAACGGGATGACCTGCTGTTTCTCGGCATCAGCATTCTGGTGTTTGCGGGAGCAGGATATCTGTCATTAATTCATTGAAAATCAGCGGAGGGAGCTGTCAGTCATGGAAGAGGTTAAATCTGGAAATTCAGTATTAAAGGGAATTATTTATGGTGTGGTATTCGGAGTTCTGACGGGGGTGCTTTGGGCTTATCTGAATCCCATACCGATTATTCCGGGGATGATTCACCTGCGTCTATTTTCTTTTATTCCACCGGTAGTGGGTATTATTTTCGGTATGCGTGCCGGATTTTGTTCGGGATATATAGGAACTGTGGTATGGGCGCTCTTAGCCGGGGCTTTTCTTCCTCTTCATTCACTGATTGGAGACGGAATCGGTGTAGGGCTTACGGGATTGATTCCGGCACTTATGGTGGGGCGCAAATATACATTAAAACAAATCGCAGAGGGCGGGCCTATTATGTGGGAATCTCTCTTGTGGAGCCTGGCAGGCGGAGTCATTATGATCATTCTTACCTGCGGGAGTATGGCTGTATTGGGGATTTTTGACTTTTATTGGGCAGTATTCTGGATTGGCCTTGCCGATATTCCTACAATTTGTCTGACACCCTTTATTGCCCGTTATCTGGCTGGCAAACTGCAGCATGTGAACAGTATTGATGAGATGAGAGCCTGAGTTTGAATAGGAAGGTTTTTGTTTTATTCTAATCAAAAACTTTATTAAAACAGCTGCTGAAGACTGTCTGACACAGGGCCGGATTCAACTGCTGTTTTAATTTTTGTGAGGCGCAGGAGAATTCAGAAAAAAATTCTCTTGAGACTGATTCAGTTTTTTCGATTTTATATTGAAATTGTTCTTTTTCTATGATATATTTGTAAATGTATTTAAATTCATACCGAAATTCGTATGATGATAACGGGAGAGAGGTCGCATGACCCGCCGAAGATGTTATGCTTTCAGGCAAAAGGACTGTTATCGGACGAAACTCTGGAGAGCCTCAAAAAGAGCACCGAAGGAGCAAGCTGTTTTCATCAGAAAACGGTGAATCTCTCAGGTAAAAGGACAGAGCCGTTCTTAATGAATCTGGGGCCGAATATTTTTTCGGCCTTTTTTATTGGATTGGATGTCTGTACCGCCGGAGATCGGAATTCAGCGAAGGTGGGAAATTATGGAAAAAGAGCAAGCACTGGCAAGGGGCCTGAAAAACCGTCATGTTCAGCTTCTGGCTATTGGGGGAGCTATCGGTACAGGACTGTTTCTAGGATCGGGGCGGTCTATTCATCTGGCGGGTCCGTCTATTTTATTGGCCTATATGATTACTGGGGTCATATGTTTTTTTGTTATGCGGGCTTTGGGGGAACTGCTCCTGTCAGATCTCAGACATCATTCTTTTGTTGATTTTGTTTATGATTATATGGGAGAACAGGCAGCTTTTATTACAGGATGGACTTATTGGTTTTGCTGGATTTCTTTGGCCATGGCCGATCTTACTGCTGTGGGGATGTATGTGCAGTACTGGCTTCCATCGGTTCCGCAGTGGATACCCAGCTTTATAGCACTATTTGTTCTGGTAGTGATGAATTTGTCTGCGGTTAAGTATTTTGGAGAAATGGAGTTCTGGTTCGCATTGATTAAAGTGATTGCGATTCTGGGGCTCATTGGAGTAGGGTTGTTCATGATCGTCAGCGGATTTCATACTCCCGCAGGGACAGTCAGTTTTTCTAATTTATGGGCTTACGGCGGATGGTTTCCCAATGGAGCCGGGGGATTTATATTATCCTTTCAAATGGTGGTTTTTGCTTTTACAGGTATTGAACTGGTAGGTCTTACGGCAGGAGAAACGGCGAATCCCTCCAAGGTGATTCCCAGTGCAATCAACCATATCCCGATCCGTATTATTTTATTCTATATTGGAGCACTGGCTGTTATTATGTGTATTTATCCATGGTCCTATATGAGTCCTGAGCAGAGCCCTTTTGTCCAGGTGTTCGCCGCGGCAGGCATTGCCGCAGCAGGAGGAATTGTCAATTTTGTGGTATTGACATCGGCAGCATCAGCCTGCAACAGCGGAATCTTCAGTACAAGCCGCATGGTCTATTCTCTTGCAGGAGAAAGAAATGCGCCCGGGGCATTTGGTCAGCTCACGGTACATTCAGTACCGGCAAATGGAATTCTTTTTTCGGCAGCGGTCATTCTTATTTCCGTGCTTTTAAATTATTTTATGCCTGCTGAGGTTTTTATTCTTATTACCAGTGTATCGACCTTTTGTTTTATCTATATCTGGGCAGTTATGGTCTGGTGTCATATGAAATATAGGAAGAGCCTTCCGAAAAATGCAGAAAAAGGAGTTTTTACCATGCCTCTTTTTCCTTATATGAGTTATTTGATTTTTGCTTTTTTTCTGTTTGTTATCGGGGTTCTGGCTTTGAACAGTGAGACCCGGATAGCCTTATTTGTTACGCCACTATGGTTTTTTATGATGGCTGCTTTGTACAGAGTCATGAAGGATCAGGAAAAGAATCATGAAGAGACAGAGAAAACAGCAGAGCAGAAACAGG
>DIDD01000050.1 GCA_002417965.1 Veillonellaceae bacterium UBA5809 | reverse complement strand
CGCTCTTCCCGAACATCTCCAGCCGGTAATACATGCGGTTCCCCGTCCAGCGGTCCAGATACCGTCCTGTCATCCACCGCCGCCACCGCAGAGACAGACACTGCTGCAGATAAAATGCATAGACAGAAAGAGCAATATATAAAAAGGCCAGCCATGTGAAATGGAAAAGCTCTTCATACATCTTCTGTCCGTCATAATTCTGAAGGGCGCTGTAAAAGGAATTAAACCAGTTATTAAGGAGAAGCGTCACATAAACCGCGGCCGCTGTAAGACCTGCAATAGCCGACAGAAAAGCCCAGGCGCTTTTCTTTTCCTCACTTTTCCAATAACCTCCTGCAAGCTGCAGAAGCCCCCGGAAGAAACGGCGGTCCAATGAATACATCTTCATGCCTGATTCACCTCTTGAAAAGGAAATCCCGCCGGCATACTGGCGGGCTCCGCAGAATATGGCTCATTATAACACGGCCATTTTCATTCTGCCTAATAGAAAAAATACAGAACAGAATGTTTCTGCAGAATATCCGGAAGCAGACAATTTTTTATGAGCAGAGTATAATAATAGTATCCATAAAAACAGAACAAGGAGGACCTATGAAAAAGGGATACATACAGGTATATACAGGGGACGGCAAAGGAAAAACAACAGCCGCCGTCGGTCTGGCCGTCCGTGCAGCCGGAGCCGGGCAGAAAGTCTGCATCATACAGTTCATGAAATCTCTGGCCTATTCTGAGCAGAAGGTGCTCCAGACCATACCGGGCATTACGCTGATCACTGTGGGAAAGCCCTACTTTATTGCCAAAGAAGGCATGCTGACAGAAGAGCAGCTGAAAACCTGGGGCAGAGATGTCGTTATATATCCGGCCGGACATCCCCCGGAAGAATATAAAAAAATGATTGACGGCGGTATTCAGAAGGCTGTAGATGCCCTGCAGAGCGGCCGGTACGGTGTCGTCATTCTGGATGAATACAACATGGCCTGCTGGTATGATCTGGCAGATGACAATGATACAGAGAAAATCTTACATGCACGCCGTCCGGAGACCGAACTGGTTATTACCGGACGCAATGCCCCGGAAAAAATTCTGGATGCTGCCGACCTGATTACAGAAATGAAAAAAATACGTCATTATTTTGATCAGGGCGTCACAGGCCGCAAAGGCATTGAAGACTGACTTATACACTTCATCAAACGGAGGGATAACACATATGTTGATCATTAAAGGAAAAAGCGTTTCCGGGCATATTGCCATTGGGCCCTTATATCTGTTCCGCCGGAAGGATCTGAATGTCACCCGTACAACAACAGAAAACCCGGAATTGGAAATTGAGAGGTTCCATACCGCACAGAAAGCGGCAGCGGAACATTTAAAAAAGCTGTATGAAGAAGCTGTCATTCACGTAGGCAAAGACAATGCAGCCATTTTTGAGATTCACCGTGCCATGCTGCAGGATCCTGACTATCTGGAATCCATTGAGGGCATTATACGCACGCAGAAAGTCAATGCAGAATACGCTGTCAGCCAGACCTCAAAGAATTTCTCCCATATTTTCAGCTCCGGAAAAGATTCCTACATGCAGGCCCGTGTGACAGATATGATTGATATTTCCAATACCATTATCCAATGCCTGAACAGCCGTGCAGACCTCATGGACGAATCCGGCAGCTCCTGCATTATAGCCGCCGATGATCTGGCCCCCAGCGAAACTGTACAGCTCAACAAAGATAAAGTAATCGGATTCGTTACAGCCGGAGGAAATCCCAGCTCCCATACCGCCATTCTGGCACGCACACTGGGCATTCCCGCTGTTGTAGGCACAGGCGCAGAAATAGAAGACAGCTGTGACGGAAAACTCGCTGTCATTGACGGATTTACTGGCACCGTTTATATTGATCCTGACCCGGAAACCCTGAGCCGCATGAAAGCCCGTCAGGAAGAAGAAGAAAAACTGCACGACCTTCTTTCAAAACTGCGCGGACTTCCCAGTCAAACCCTTGACGGCACCTCCGTCGAACTGGCTGCCAATATAAGCAATGCCGGAGACATCGCCGCTGTCATGAGAAACGATGCAGAAGGGATCGGCCTTTTCCGCAGTGAATTTATTTATATGGGAAGCGACCGCTATCCCGCTGAAGACACCCAGTTCGAATCCTACAAACTGGCCGTTGAAACCATGGCGGGAAAACGCGTCATTATCCGTACCCTGGATATCGGCGCCGACAAGCAGGCCCCCTACTTTGAACTGGACAAAGAAGAAAATCCGGCCATGGGCATGCGCGCCATCCGCATATGCCTGACCCGTCCCGAAATATTCAAAGTCCAGCTCCGGGCTATTCTCCGGGCCAGCGCATTTGGGAAAACAGCCATCATGTTTCCCATGATCACTTCCGTATGGGAAGTATGGAAAGCCAAAGAAATCCTGGAGGAAGTCAAATCATCTCTTGACAGAGAAAAAATCCCCTTTGACCATCACATAGAAACAGGAATCATGGTGGAAACACCTGCCGCTGCACTCATCAGTGACAAGCTGGCCAAAGAAGTTGATTTCTTCTCCATCGGGACGAATGACCTGTCCCAGTACACCCTGGCCATTGACAGAAGCAGTCCCCATCTTGACTCCTTCTTCAATCCCCACCATCCCGCCGTGCCCAAGCGGACCCGCATGACTGTGGAAATCGCCCATCA
>DIDD01000045.1 GCA_002417965.1 Veillonellaceae bacterium UBA5809 | reverse complement strand
CCTGAAACCGCTTATGCAGAACCGCTGCCGCAGAAGGCCTTTTGTATGAAGATAGGGACCTGATTAAGTTTCATGTTTCCGTTAAATCGTCCCGCCTTGTTATTCTGGCCGGAATGAGCGGTACAGGAAAATCCAGACTGGTTACGCTGTACGGTGAAACATTGGGACTGCCCCCCGAACAGGTGAGAGTTCTTCCGGTCAGGCCTTCATGGATGGATGACGGGGATATTCTGGGATACCTGGATCTGGAGCATATGATTTACCGCCCTGCAGATACAGGTCTGGCAGACCTGCTCCGGGAAGCGGCGCAGCATCCTGAAAAGCTGTACATGGTCTGTTTTGATGAAATGAACCTGGCCCGGGCCGAGCATTATTTTGCCCAGTTTATCTCGGTTCTGGAAAAAAGAGACAGCGGACAGGTCATCCGGCTGTATAACCCGGCGCTGGAACCGCGTGTTTATAACCGGTCCGAATATCCCTCGGAGCTTCCCGCAGGAAGGAATATTCTTTTTACAGGAACGATCAATGTGGATGAATCGACCTATCATTTTTCAGATAAAATTCTGGACAGGGCCAATGTGATTACTCTGCACCAGGGGAAATTTCAGGATCTGAAAAAACTCAGGGGAAAACAGGAAGCCGTGAAAAATCCTGAAATGACAGCTCCTGAATTTTTCAAGTTCGTAAAAAACAAAACGGGACTGTCCATGAGTGACCAGGAACTGGAATTTCTGGATGCACTGAATACAGTGATGAAGGACAGTGATATTCAGGCCGGCATCGGATTCCGCATTGTGGAGCAGATGGACCGGTATCTGGCAAATATACCGGAGTCATCGGGCATCAGCCGGGGAGAAGCGCTTGATAATCAGGTCGTTCAAAGAATTCTGACGAAATTCCGTGGTTCGGCAGACCAGATGAAAACCCTTCTGACTCTGGACGAAGGGGGAAAGCTGGCGGGCAAAGCGCCGGAAGTCTTTTCTCATTACGGAAAGCTTTCTTCCTTTACAGAGTCCTGGCGTGTCCTCTCCAAAAAAGCGGGAGCTCTGAAATCTTATGACTATACCATCTGAAAATCCCTCTTTTTCCGTTGTCCTCAGAGCAGAGGACGGAGACCATATACTCCGGCATTTCACGTCTGACAGCCGGTCTCTTCTGGAGGAAGATTATATTCCTGAAGTATCTCTCCGGGAAAATCAGGATATTTCCATACGTTTTACCGGACCGCGCCATGCCCGACTGACTCTGGACGGACTGGATGTGGTTCCTGTGGCCGGAGCCGAGGAATCATCAGGCGTCTTTATGCTGCTGCCCTCGCCGCGGCTGGTTTCTCTTTTTACTGCAGGAAATTTTCCTCTGGTTCCCGGATATTATGTGCTGACAGTCCAGGAGGACAGCCGCACCTGGTATACGGGAATTGAAATCGTGCCGCGCCATATGGAAAAACAGCAGTGGCAGGAAATGCGTGACGAACTGCGGGGTGAAATCCGGGATCTGGCTTTTGATTTTATGAAACGGAATATGAATATCAGCCGTCCCCTCAGTGATGCATTCGGTGTCAGTGAAGATATGCTGCTCCGCTTTTATATCATCAGTGATACTTTTTCCCAGGTTATGGCTGTTCTTGATGAATTGGGGCGGTCGGCCAACAGCTGCATCAGAAAAACGCGGGAACGCGCGCGCAGCGGTGCCTGCGGAGGAAGAGAACAGTGTGTCCGCCCGGGCAGCGGCGGCAGTGCGCCGGGCCGGGTCCCAGGCTACAGAACCGTGAAGCAGGTTACGTGGGATGTTCCGGAAAACCGGTTTGTGAAATCGGTGCTGATCAATCTCCAGCAGTGTCTGCGGTCTTTTTCCGGAGAACTGGAGCATGCCTTCAGACAAACCCAGGCAGAACAGAAATTAGACGGTTTTTACAAAAACAACTATCAATACACACTGCGTGAGGAGGCACTGTCCCATTTCAGACAGTATCAGAAACGGGCTTTTTGTCTCCAGGCGGCCATCCGGTCCATCGCACAGACGACCTGGTTTCAGGAGACATCGTCGGAACGCACGTCTGTCAATACGCCGCTGACGGTCTTTATGGATCCCAGATACCGTCTTTTGAGGCGGCTGGGACATGCCCTTCAGCATCCGGAAAAAAGTCTGGCGGTCTCTTCTTTTTACCTGTTCCAATGGAAACGGACAGACAAATTATATGAACTGTGGTGTTATCTCCATTTTTTGAAGGCGCTGGCTGAAAAGGGATGGGAGATGACAGACGGACCGGCTATCCGCAAAACAGACGGACAATACCGCCTGGAAAGTCTTGAGTCAGGTACGGCCATCACACTGAAGCGGGGAGAAGACAGAGTGCGTCTGGTCTATGATGCCCTGATTCCGGATACGGCATCTGAAACAGACAGAGATGAGAATCCCCTGTACACGAATAATCCCAGGAGACGTCCCGACTGCCGTCTGGATTATTACAGGAAAGGCCTGTACTGCGGTTCTCTGGTGGCGGATTTTAAATACCGGAATGTTTACCATATATGGAATGATGAACGGGGCAGTGTTGATCTCCGTCTGCAGTTCAATGCCTACAGGGATGTCAATACCAAGTATTACCTGGATATGGATGAACTGACATCACGCAGAGACAGCCGGCCTGTAAAAGAAGTATGGGCTGTATTCCCGAAGGAAATTCAGGCAGTTTCCGATGAGGATTATAATCTCCGATTCATTTCCCTGGCGCCGGGGCTGGAATCGAACCGCCTCCTGCCGGAACTTTTAGAACAATATTTTCAGGGCCTTCAGTGATATTTCACGGAGCAGAAACTGTTTTCTGCTCATCAAATAAAAAGGATCCGTTCTTTTTTCAAGAACGGATCCTTTTTATTTAAGAAAATACGCTAATAATTATTGAGTTTTATTCTATGTAAATATTGATATTTTCATATTTTACCAATATAATATAAAAAGCGGAGGGGATATTTTTTATGAGGAGGTTCTATGGAAATCAGGGGAAAACAGGGATTTACATTGATTGAGCTCATGATAGCGGTAGCGGTTATCGGGATTCTGGCTGCCGCCGCCGTTCCGAAACTTACGGCAGCGGCGGATCAGGCAAAGGCGGCGCGTATACAGTCTGATCTGGGAACCATAGGCGCGGCCGTGGAAATGTACTATGCCCGGAACGGGTCATATCCGTCAGGACTGGAATCGCTGGTGTCAGAGGACGACGGAGAAGGTTATCTGCGGACTGTACCCCGTGCGCCTTCACCGGCGGAATACACAATGACTTCGTCCGGAGAGGTGACCTGTACATTTAACGGCAGGACATATTCTTCCTTCGGGTCAGCTTCGTCGGAGATATGAAATAAGGATTTATGGGTTTTGGTCAGAATAAGGGCCTTTTGCGGACAGCGGCGCCATCTATAATAACATATAGAAATCCAGGAGGAGGAAAGAAGATGAAAATTGACCGTATTGATGTCATCCGTGTATTAAATCCATTCCGTCATCCTTTTGAAACCAGTTTCACCCGCTTTGTCAACCGTGACGCCCTGCTGATTAAAATCTATTCAGAAGGACTGGCCGGATGGGGGGAATGCAAGTCCTTCTACGGACCGTTTTACAATCCGGAGGACAATGGCACTGTGCTTCACGTACTGAAAGACCACATTGTGCCCCGTATTCTTCACACCGATGTGGAAAGTCCGGAATCGTTCATGCAGTCTGTACAGATGATCCGGGGCAACCGCCTGGCCAAAGCCGCTGTTGAAAATGCGCTGTGGGATCTGATGGTGCAGAGGACGGGCCATTCTTTGAAAACACTGCTCGGAGGAACGCAGAATGAGATCAAGGTCGGCGTTTCTCTCGGCATGGAGGGAGATATTAATGAACTCCTGCAGGAAATTGACCACTATTTGTCCCTTGGATACCACCGGACAAAATTGAAAATCAAACCTGGTGCGGATCTGTCCGTGCTGCGGGCGGTGCGGAAGGAGTTTCCTGATATTACCCTGACCGTGGATGCGAATTCTGCCTATACGCTGAAAGATATTGATCTTTTCAGGGCCATGGACGAGTTCAGGCTGCAGTATATCGAGCAGCCTCTGGGAGAAGAAGACATTGTGGACCATGCCGTTCTCCAGAAAGAAATCCAGACTCCGGTCTGTCTTGATGAAAGTATTGTTTCTTATGAGGCGGCGGAAGCAGCTATCCGGCTTGGAAGCTGCCGGGTGATTAATATCAAGTCAAGCCGCTGCGGCGGCCTCTGGGAGGGCCGGCGTATTCATGATCTTTGTCTTAAAAAAGGCATTCCCGTATGGTGCGGGGGCATGACGGAACTGGGGATCGGACGGGCGCAGAATATTTCTTTTGCCAGTCTCCCCGGATTTTCCGGACTGGCCCATGACATCGCGGCGGCAGACCGGTACTTTGAAAGAGATATTACAGACCCCATGGTGCAGATTACTCCCCGGTGCACGGTTGAAGTTCCTGATGATACAGGAAACATCGTGTATCATGCAGATGAAAAGGCCATTGATTCCATGGCGGCCGGCCACTGGATCTGGAGATAATTTCGAATCATCCCGTGCATGGCCGTTACAGACAGATCCCCATCAGTTCAGCAGTTTCACTGATGGGGATCTGTTTTCATTCTGATTGAGGGGCCTGATTGATGAGGGGAACTATTCTTTCAGGAGAGAAGGCGGAGATCCAATATACGGCTGGGACGTCCGTTTTGATGAATAAAGCTTTTTCCCACTTCCTGACAGTAACCTCCGTCCATTAATTTAAGAAGAATACGGTTAATCGTCCGCTGGCTGACATCGGATGCATCTGCCAGCTCAGCTGCGGTGAAGCGGGAATTTCCTCTTTCCCGGCAGACAGCGCAGAGCATGGAGAGTATGCGCAGACTGATTCCTGTACGGCGTGAAATTTCACTGAGGCGCATATCCAGTGCGGAATCAGAGACGATGGCATCTCCCGCCGGGAGGGCCTTCACGGCATGGCCGTTTATGCCGCAGAGACAGGCCCGGCCTCCTCCCTGGCGCGAGGCTTCATACATGGCCCTTTTGGCATGGGCACAGGCTGCGGAGGCTGTTTCTCCATATCCGACACCGACGGAAAGTGTGCAGGCTGTATGGCGCTGTACAGCCTGCAGCAGGGACAGGGTCTGAAAATGCTCCAGCTCCTGTTCCACCTGCAGATAGGTGGAGAAGAGAAGATAGTCGCGGGGCGGACTGTCAATACAGGCCGCCTGGATGCGCCGGGCAAATTCATATACATAACGGGTGACATTAAGCTGTTCCAGGGCCTGGTCATAATCCCCGGACAGGGTATCTTCCGTTTCTCCTATATCGGTATGGACGGCCAGCACTGTCATGCGGCTGTCCCGGCTGGCCTTCAGGCGGCATGTCATGATCAGTCTGGATACGGTCTGGTGTATATCTTCATAAGAAGGAAGCAGCATATAAACAGGAATATGACGCTTTCTCAGGAGGTGATATACCTGGTAGAAAATGGTGATGCAGAAGGCGGATTCCCCCGAAAGGACTCTTTTTTCCAGGGCTTCCGCATCCGCTGTGATAAAATGGTCTGTATAAGGCAGGGGCGGTATGAAAGACAGCCGGGTCTCCTGCGGCGTCAGGCCCGCTTCCCGGAAGGCCCTTTGAAAAACCTCCGGTTCATGCATGTCTGTGGCAATGCGCAGGGCGTAACCGGAGCGGCATGCCTGCACAAAAAGACGGAGCAGGGAAGAAGCGGAACGGGGAATGGATTCCCAGGGGATGGTAGGCTGGATTTCCCGGGATGCATAAAAACGGGCTGTCTCTCCCAGGAAAAGAAACGAATCAGCCCGGCTCTGGTGCCCCTGGAGAACCTCGGGGATCTCTGAAATAAAATGATAGGGGAAAGGGACTACCTGTTCCTCGGGAAATTCTTTCTCGATATAGGAACAGGTATCCTGCATTAACTCTTCGGGGATTACGATGCCAAGTCTCATAAGAAATCTCCTTTTAGTCACATTAAAGGCCTGTTCAGGACAAATTATATAACTTATGATAGCACTATATTATAATTTGGTAAATGAGACGTACCGGAAACGGTGCGGGGCAACGGAGCCGCAGAGCCACCTGTTTTCCACAGGTCGTCTTCTGCGGCCTTTTTGGTTTTGACAGGGGGCTCTTTATGGGATGGTTAAAACGGTTTCAAAGTGATAACAAGTATCTGGTTTTCACACTTCTTTATCTCGGCTTCTGTGTATCTTATGTGGACAGGGCCGCCATCGGCATTGCCCTGACGGCAGTCGCCAAGGAATTTCAGCTGGCGCCCAATGAAATGGGAATTGTCATCAGCGCATTTTTTGTGGGCTATTCCATTATGCAGATTCCCGGCGGCTGGCTGGCGGATAAATACGGTTCAAAAATCGTCATTATCACGGCGCTTTTCTGCTGGTCCCTCTTTACGCTCGGCACAGGATTCGCCGCATCCCTCACCATGCTTCTGGTGATCCGGTTTCTTTTCGGACTGGGTGAAGGTCCTTTCCCCGCATCATCCTTTAAAGCGATTGCGGAATATTTTCCTAAAAAGGAAAGAGCGAAATTCACGGGCGGTCTGGTATCCTCCAATTATATCGGCAGCGCTTTGGCGCCGATGATTATTGTGCCGCTTATGATTTATTTTGGCTGGAGAAATATGTTTCATGTGCTGGGCGTCCTTGGATTGGCTTATATTCTTTTTTATTTTCTTCTCGTCCGTCCCCGGAGAGTTGATGAAGAGACACAGGAAGACAGGGAAAACCGGGGCCGTCATATGAAAAAGCTCCTTTCTATGCCGCTCATGTGGAAACTGATTGTTGCGGCTTTCTGTATCTCCTGTATTAATAAAGGCCTGGATGCATGGATGCCGACCTATCTGTTGACAGTGCGTCATCTTGATTTGAAGGCAGTGGGGATTCTGACGCCTCTTCCGTTTATTGCGGCGGGCCTGTCCAGTGCCATGTGCGGTTATGTCATGGACAAATTTTTTAACCGGAAAGAACAGTATCTGCTGGCCATATGCGCGGCGGGCACGGCTGTTTTTCTGTATTTCATGTACACGGCGCAGACGGTGGCAGGTGTCATTTTCTTCCAGTGTCTGGTGTACTTCTTTAAATCCTGTGTTCTGGCTTCCGCGGTGGCCATCCCCATGAAACTTATGACAGGAGCCGTTTCCGGAGTGGCATCGGGCCTGGTCAATATGGGAGGCCAGGTGGCTGGATTTATTTCTCCTGTCATCATTGGATATCTGGTATTGTTTTTCAACGGCTCCTATAATGCTGTATTCTATTACCTGATTGCAGCGGCAGCGCTCTGTGTGCTGTGCAGTGTTTCCATTCCCCGGCGCCGCACGGACAGTGTTTCTCTATAAGATTTTACAATGATGGCAGATCCGGCACGGCCCCTGTTCCGGAGGCCGTGCCTTGTCTTTTTTAGGAGGTTGAAAATAATGAAAATTACAAAAGCGGTGGTACGCCGCATGTCGATTGATTTTAAAGTTCCCTTCCGCACCAGTTTCGGGCTGAACACACAGAAGGATTTTTCCATGGTGGAGCTTCATACGGCGGACGGACTTGTCGGATATGGGGACTGCTCTGCTTTTTTCAGACCCTGGTACAATGAGGAGACTACAGTGGGGGCGCTGTTCGTAATCAAAAATTTTCTGATTCCAGCTTTGTTTGAGCAGGAAGATATTAAGGATCCGGAAACATTCTTCGACGAAACCTCCTGGATACGGAGAAACAGAATGGCCCGCGCTTCCGTGGACTGCGCCTTGTGGGATTTGTATTCCCGTGAGCTGGGAGTTCCCGAATATAAAGCTCTCGGCGGGACCAAAACAGAAGTGGAGGCGGGAGTTTCTCTGGGAATTGAAAAAACGCCCGATGATCTGTTGAAAACAATTGAAAAATACATGAAACAGGGATACCGCCGGATTAAATGCAAAATCAAACCGGGATACGATATCCGTTATATGGAGGCAGTACGTAAGGAATTCGGGGATATCATGCTCATGTGTGATGCCAACTCCGCTTATACATTAGATGATATTGAGCTGTTTAAAGAAATGGATGATCTGAATCTTCTCATGATTGAACAGCCTTTGGCATCGGATGATATTGTGGACCACCGGCATCTGCAGTCCGTGATCAAGACTCCTGTGTGCCTGGACGAAAGCATTGATTCCATTGATGATGCAAGGCGGGCCATTGAACTGGGAAGCTGCCGGATCATTAACATTAAAGTAGCCCGGGTGGGCGGTCTGACGGAAGCGCGCCGTATCCAGCAGTATGCCGGGGAACACGGCGTGTATGTATGGTGCGGAGGCATGGTGGATACAGGAATTGCCCGGGGTCATAATATCGCGGCGGCGACGCTGCCTTATTACCGTTATCCCAACGACATTCCCGCCAGTGACCGTTATTATGAAGATGATCTCGTTGCACCGTCCACTTTTCTTGACAGCCGTGCCATGATACAGGTGCCGGACCGTCCCGGCATGGGTTTTGACCCTGTTCCGGATATGGTGGAAAAACATACTGTTGAGAAATGGGAGTTTCAAAGATGAAGGCGGATCTGAAGGAGCTTTTCCGGCAGGCCGAGGAAATGCATCCGGAAATGATGAAGGAATGGCAGTTCCTGGTGGACCGGGACTGCGGGCCTGACTGCAAAGAGGGGGTAGACCGCACGGTGCGGGATACCGCTGATTTTCTGGAAGCCATAGGATTTTCCGTGCGTTTTCATGTATATGAAAACGCAGGAAATATGCTGGTGGCCGAGTATGGAGACATGAATTCGCCTTTTGTGGTGCTCACAGGACATCTGGATACCGTGTTTGCCAGGGGTACGGTGGCCGGACGGCCTTTTGCAGAAGAAAACGGCCGTGTCACAGGACCGGGGGTCCTGGATATGAAGGGCGGCATTACCATTCTTTTATATGTCTGCAAAATTTTGGCGGAAAACGGCTATGACCGGTATCCGCTGAAGATTATCCTGGCCGGTGATGAAGAGACAGGCCACGCCCGTTCCGGGGCGGCCGGGGATTACCTCAAAGAAGCCCGGGGCGCATTGATGGGATTTAACCTGGAAACCGGTTTTACGGACAACCGGGTGATTGTGGAACGGAAGGGCGTGTTCCAGTGCCGCTTTGATACAGAAGGCATCGGGGCCCATGCCGGAAATAATCCGGAGGACGGCCGGAGTGCTGTCCGTGAACTGAGCAGAAAAGTATGGGATATAGAAGAACTGACGGACAGGACTAAAGGAACCAATGTGAATGTGGGTGTCTTCTCCGGGGGCACCGTGGCCAATGCAGTGCCTGAGAAAGCATCCTGTGTGGTGGATGTCCGTTTCCGCACCAATGCCGAGCTGGAGCGGGTGCAGAGGGGACTGGAGAAAATCGCTGCTTCCTCCTATGTGGAAGGAACAAAAACAACCTATACGCCCATTGTGCGCGTGGCGGCCATGGAAAAACTGCCCGGAACGGATGAACTTTTCAGCCGGGCGGAAAAAGCGGCTGAAGAATCGGGTCTTCCGCCCATGAAGGCGGATTCTGTGGGGGGCGGCAGTGATTCTGCCTATCTGACCGCAGCAGGAGTTCCCACACTCTGCGCTCTGGGTGTGAAGGGCCAGTATAACCATACTGTCAGGGAATGGGCAGAGGAGTCATCCCTGACTGAGCGGACAAAGCTGATGCTTGCATTGTTAATGAAGTTATAAGGAGGCCTGCGCCGTGAATACAAAAGAAAAAGCATTTTCCTGGGTGGACAGCCACCGGGATGAAATGGTTGATTTGTGGAAACAGATGGTGACCATAGATTCAGGAATCGGTGTTAAAGAAGGCGGTATGGAGATGGGAAATCTCTGCGCCGGCATACTGGAGAGGCTGGGTTTTTCCATCCGCCGTGTTTCTTATGAAAAATGCGGAGATACCCTCATTGCCGAAAGAGGATCCATGGATAAGCCCTTTGTGATTCTCATGGGTCATATGGATACGGTGTTTTTCAAAGGAGAACCGCTCCGCCGTCCCTTTACAATCAAAGACGGAAAAGCCTACGGACCCGGTGTTTTGGACATGAAGGGCGGCGTTACAATCCTTCTGTCGGCGCTGCAGGCGCTGGAAGAAGCCGGATACAGGGATTTCCCCGTCAAGGTCATTCTGGATGCCGATGAAGAACCGGCCCATATGTACTCCGATGCGCCGGAACTTATCAGGAAGGAATCCAGAGGGGCTGCCTGTGCTTTTAATTTTGAGACCGGCTTTACAGACCATGGCCTTGTAGTGCAGCGCAAGGGATGCTGGCGCTTTTTCGTGGAAGTATTCGGCAGAGGCTGCCATGTGGGAAATGATCCTGAAAACGGACGCAGCGCTATTCTGGAAATGGCCCATAAAATTATTGAAATTGAAAAGCTGACCGATTTTTCAAAGGGTTATAACGTCAATGCCGGCACCATCGAAGGCGGTACAGTGGCGAACGCAGCGCCGGCCTACTGTAAGATAGAATGTGACTTCCGGTACACCCATCCGGAAGATCTTCCCGTACTGAGGAAGAAGGTGGAGGAAGTCTGCAGCCGGACCTGGGTCCCCGGCACGAAGACGAAGGTGTCTGACAATGTAGGCTTCGGAACCATGCAGAAGCTTCCGGAAAATATGGATCTGCTCCGTTTGGCGCAGCAGGCAGCGGAAGAGAACGGATTCCCTGTTCCCGGACCTAAACTCTGCGGAGGCGGATCAGATGCTGCTTATACCACTGTGGAGGGAGTTCCGACATTGTGTGCAGCGGGTGTGGAAGGCGCCAGAAATCACACGGTGGAAGAATGGGCGGATGTGGAAAGTCTGTTCCGGCGCACAAAACAGATGGCGGCTATCCTTCTGAAGGTAGAAGAAACTTTATAATCATTCTCTGAACAAAAAATGGAAGCAGATCCCCTGGGGAAATGCTTCCATTTTTTTGTTCAGATTCCCAGCCGGAAAAAAACAGGAGAGCCCGTATGGATTATCCGGCTCTCCTTACAAGACGGAAACAGGCCATGCCTGCGCCGGCTATACAGAAAAGCGCCGCCGCCGTGCAGGCAAGGCGCATGCCGAAGAGAAAAGCCTTCTCCTGCCCCGGCGACAGATCAGATACCGGATATCCCAGCATAAAGCTCATACCCCCGTAAAGGAGGAAATTGGAAAGACACAGTCCGAAGGCCTGCCCTACATAACGCATGAGAGCATTGACGCTGCCGGTTATGCCGTAATTTCCGGAAGATACGGAACTCATGACCAAGGTATTATTAGGAGGCTGAAACAGCCCTGTTCCCAGCCCCATGACAGATAAAGCCGCGGTCATGGCTGTCAGAGGAGAATTCAGGGATGAAATAGTTAACAAAAGGAGTCCCGAAGCGGTCAGAGACAGCCCCAGCAAAGTTGTTTTTTCGGCGCCCCACCGGTCTGCGAGCCAGCCGCCGAGAGGAGAGGATACGATCAGCACCGCAGCGTAAGAGGCCAGATAGAGTCCGGCCGGAGCGGGAGAAAGAGCCCGGATGCTTTCCAGATAAAAAGGCAGTACCAGCGTATAACAGCCGATAGCTGAAAAAGAAGAAAAAGCGCAGAAGATGCTGATGGAAAAAGTCCGGTTCCGAAACAGAGAAAGAGGAAGCAGGGGAGAGCAGGACTTCTGCTGTGCCCTGATAAACAGGAAAAACAAGAACAGGGATACTGTCAGCAGACCGAAAACGGAACGGGACTCCGCCTTGAAATTCCCGAGAGACTGGAGAGAATAAAAAAACAGAATGACTGAAGAGGCAAATAAGAAAGTGCCCTT
>DIDD01000041.1 GCA_002417965.1 Veillonellaceae bacterium UBA5809 | reverse complement strand
CCAGGATTCTGGGTACATATCACATTTGAATCGGCTCTTTTTTGTTAATACTTTTCACCATCCTCTGCCGGCACCGCCTCCGCCGGAGCTTCCGCCCCGTCCGTGCCCGCCGAAGCCTCCTCCGCCGCCTCCGCGGCTGAGAATCAGCCAGATCAATATCTGCCAGACAGATCTTGTCATGACTCCGCCGAAAAACAGCATATCCAGGACAACCGCTCCCAAAACTACCGCCAGAAGAAGAATATCTGTCCATGTTATCTGTATTCCCTGTTGGGCCGCAGACGTATTTACATCCGCATTTCCCTGAAGTTTCTCAACTCCATATTCCTGCATGACAATTTTAACCAATGCAGTGTATACGGCTAAAACACCTTCGTCATCTTTTCCTTGCTGAAATGCCGGAATCAGATATTCATCCAGAATTCTCCCCGCTTTTGCATCATTCAGAGCTCCTTCAAGCCCATAACCGACTTCAATCCGTGCTTTTTTGTCTCCTGTAGAAATGAGCAGCAGAATTCCGTTATTTTTGGCACTATCCCCCAGTTTCATTCCTCGGAAGATCTGGTTGGCATAGGTATCTATATCTCCGTCAGGGACCTGACTGACTATAAGCACTGCAATCTGCGCCGTAGTCTGTCTGTCAAGGGCTGCCCCCATACGGCTGATTTTCTCACTGGTGCCTGAGGAAAGAATTCCCGCCTGGTCCTGCACATACAGTGATGCGGGGACAGCCGCCGCGTATGACTGAACGGCCGGAACCAAAAGCAGAATCAAAGCTGCCCAGAAGGCAGTCAGCATACGCCTAAAAACAGACATGTGTAAAACAGACCTCCGATTTATCAGAACTGGACTTTCGGCGCTTCTTTTGTGCCGCTGTCTGCCTGAAAATACACTGCATCATGAAAGCCAAAAACACCGGCAAAAACATTTGTTGGAAAGGAACGGATCTTGGCATTATAGGTCTGTACGACCTGATTATAATCGCGCCGCGATACTGCAATCCGGTTCTCTGTGCCTGCCAGTTCATCCTGCAGCGACTGGAAGTTCTGATTGGCCTTCAGATTAGGGTAGTTTTCAGAAATCATAAGAAGCCGTCCCAAAGCTGAAGAAAGCTGATCATTGGCCGCCATCTTGTCCTCTGCAGAGGACGCTCCCAGCAGTTTGGCCCGTGCATCAGAAACAGCCTGCACCGCATCCTGTTCATGAACAGCGTAGCCTTTCACTGTATTCACCAGATTGGGAATCAGATCGGCCCGCCTCTGCAGCTGTGTATCCACCTGCGCCCAAGAGGATTTCACCTGTTCATTCATAGACACCAGCCCATTATAGGCTGACACAGACCAGCCTGCCAGAGCAAGAATAATAACCAGTGCAATAAGCCATGCTTTTTTCATTCATTAAACCTCCTGTCACAACTGTTACCCGCCCCCAATAGCTCCCCGTCTATTCTCCCTTTGTTTTTTTAGGAAGAGAAAATGCCTGCGGGTCCTCTTCATACTGTCTGATCCAAAGAGACAGTGCTCTGTGCTGAGGAATCCCAAAGCGGGCAGACGCTTCTTTAATTGACAGATGATTTTCTCGCATATACTTAATCACCTGGAGTTTAAACTCTCTTGAATAAGTTCTCCTGCAGATTCGAAGTGCGTCTGCCCCTTTATAACGGTACAGCTTGGCCCACCTTTTAATCATATATAAGGGGGCAGGAAATTCTTTAGACAGCTGATTGGCCGTACGTCCTTCTTCAACAACGGCCTTCGCAATCTTGATTCTCATCTCTTCCGGATATTTAATTGGAAGCCCCATAACGGCTATCATCCTCCACTATTTTCAATTGACAGTTCCTGAAATGCATCCTGACTGTCTTCATCATTATATAGGATAGACCCCACACTGTCCAAGATGATGGAAATTATTTATAATTACGATGTTCTTTTTTACGATCCTCTGCATTTTGACTGTCCTGACCCATAATAACAGTCCGTTTTCCCTCTTTATCAAGATGAAAAAATTGATAGATATTTTTTGATGCAGCCTTATTCAGCCCCGGGACCATCTGCAGTTCTTCAGGCGTTGCTTTTTTTATATCATCAAGAGAGCGGAATGCTTTCCAAAGCGCTCCCCGCCGTTTTGGACCAATGCCTGGAATATGGTCCAAAATGGATTCCGCATTTCTTTTGACGGTCCACTGACGGTGATAGGTAATCACAAACCGGTGCGCTTCATCCCGGATATACTGAAGAAGCTGCAGTGCCGGTTCATGCCTGTCCAGAACAACAGGTTCCCTGCGGTCTTCCACAAATATTTCTTCCATCCGTTTTGCCAGTCCTATAACCGGTGCTTCCACACCGCAGTTTCTGATAACAGGAAGAACCGCATTCAGTTGTCCCCGTCCCCCGTCAACCACAATCAAATCAGGCGCCGGCCAGTCTTTTTCTTTCCCATACCGGCGCTGCATGACTTCCGCCATAGAACGGAAATCATCCGCTTTGCCCTGTGTCGTGATTAATTTAAATTTCCTGTATTCTCCCCGGGCAGGCCGTCCGTTTTCAAAAACGACCATGGAACCTGTTGTCTCTGCTCCCTGTATATGGGATATGTCGAAGCACTCAATTCTCTCAGGTCTCTGCGGCAGCCCAAGCAGTTTATACAATGTATCAACCGCCCCCTCTTCACGGGCACGGGTATATTCCCACTGCAGTCTCCTGTCAGACAGATATTTTTCTGCATTGGCCTGCGCCATGTCCTTCAGGTTCTTCTTAACACCTCTTTCAGGAACATACAGTCTGACTTCTGACCGGCGGAGACCGCTGAGCCAGCGCGACAAAAGCACCTCTTCCGAAAGCGGATATGGAATAATAATTTCCCGTGGGACAGGAACAGTTCCTGTCCCATAGAAATCCTTGACAAAAGCTTCCAAAAGTTCACTGCTGCTGTCTCCGCGGCTGTCCGGGACATAGAAATTTTCTTTCCCCACCATGCGTCCGTAACGGATATAAAAGATTTCTATTCCAGCCTGTTCCTCTGAACGTGCAAGGCCTATCACATCATAATCTCCCTCTCCTGAAATAATATTCTGTCTCTGCTGGACACTTTTAACCGCCTGAATCTGATTTCTGAACCGGGCTGCTGTCTCATAATCCATTTTTTCGGCGGATTCTTCCATCCGCTGTGTCAGGTCTTGTATAATTTCATGATTTTTTCCTTCAAAAATATGACAGATATCTTCTACCATCGCAAGATATTTTTCTTTTTCACAAAAGCCTGCACAGGGCGCACAGCATAAATGAAGGTGATACTGGAGGCAGGGACGGGGAACATTCATATTTCTGCAGGTTCTTATCGGATAATAGCGTCTCAGCAGACGCAGTGTTTCCCTGAGGCTTCCCACATCCGTAAAAGGTCCAAAATATCTTGCGCCGTCATTGTATTTCATATAACGGGTAATTAATATACGCGGCCATTCATCCGCCATGGTAATTTTTACATACGGATAGGTTTTATCATCACGGAGAGAGATATTATAACGGGGATGCAGTTCTTTAATCAGATTGCATTCCAGAATCAGCGCTTCCATTTCTGTATGAGTCATAGTAATGTCCAGGTCTTCCGCGTGATTCATCATGGCTGCCACTTTGGGCGATCTGTTTTTATCTTCCCTCACATAGGAACGGACACGGTTTTTTAAATTCACTGCTTTGCCTACATAAATGACTTTACCGTTTTTATCTTTCCACTGATAAACACCCGGCGATGAAGGCAGCGCCTCTACCTTGGCCCTAATGTGATCATTGACCGGTATCATGTCTTCCCTGCCTTTTCATAAACAGACGCGTCCTTTCTATAACTGGTTTTAAGTACTGTCCTGTATAAGAACCCTCTGTGCTGCATATATCTTCCGGAGTCCCTTCTGCAATGACAAGGCCCCCTCTGTCTCCCCCCTCAGGACCCAAATCAATCACATGATCCGCTGTTTTTACAACATCCAGATTATGTTCAATCACGACCACTGTATTGCCGGAATCAACCAGCTTCTGAAGTACCTGAAGAAGATGTCTGATATCTTCGCTATGCAGGCCTGTTGTCGGCTCGTCCAGAATATAGAGCGTGTCTCCGGTGCTTCGCCTCATCAGTTCGGAAGCCAGTTTAATACGCTGCGCCTCTCCCCCGGACAAGGTGGTGGCCGGCTGCCCCAGCTGAATATATCCCAGTCCTACTTCCTGAAGTGTCACCAGCTTCCTCATAATCCGGCTGTGTACATCAAAAAATGCGAGCGCTTCCGTAACTGTCATGTGAAGCACATCTGAAATATTTTTCCCTTTGTATCTGACCTCGAGCGTCTCTCTGTTGTAACGGGCCCCATGGCATACCTCGCAGGGAACGTACACATCGGAAAGAAACTGCATTTCTATTTTAATGATTCCATCACCATGACAGGCTTCGCAGCGTCCCCCTTTAATATTAAAACTGAACCGCCCCGGTTTATAGCCTCTCATTTTCGCCTCGGGAAGCTGGCTGTAAAGATCTCTGATATCATTAAAAACACCTGTATATGTAGCAGGATTAGACCGGGGCGTTTTTCCGATAGGCTGCTGGTCGATATTAATAATTTTATCGACATATTCACTGCCGCTAATGGACTGATAAGCGCCGGTGCGGTATCCTGTATGGTTTTTCAGATTTGACAGGCCTCTGAAAAGAATGTCATTTACCAGCGTACTTTTCCCTGACCCTGACTCTCCTGTAACTACGGTTAATGCTCACAGCGGAATTTTAAAAT
>DIDD01000064.1:7049-15547 GCA_002417965.1 Veillonellaceae bacterium UBA5809 | reverse complement strand
GGCAGACGCGCTACTTTGAGGGGGTAGTGGAGGTTACTCCGTGTGAGTTCAAGTCTCACCAGCCGCACCATCATTATTTATTGTGTTTTTTAATTTCATATGCGGTCGTGGCGGAACTGGCAGACGCGCTGTCTTCAGGCGGCAGTGGAGCAATCCGTGAGAGTTCAAATCTCTCCGACCGCACCAATCATCAATTACATCCTGTATTCAGGATGTTTTTTTTTACCCTGAGATAGCGGGCTGTTGTGTTATAATAAAAGGCAATGTGAGAGATATTCCGGAGGTGCCCTGTGAAAAAGAAATTGGTTATTATTGATGGGAGCAGTCTGCTGTACCGTGCATTTTATGCATTGCCCCTTCTGACAAATGAGGAAGGGGTTTATACGAATGCTGTCTATGGTTTTCTCCGTATGCTTCTGAAATTATATGGAGAGCTTGATCCGGCTTATGTAGCGGTTTCTTTTGATAAGGGCGCCCATACATTCAGAAATGACTTATATAAAGAATATAAAGGCACACGTAAAGCAACGCCCCAGGAACTGATTTCCCAGTTCTCTCTGATGAAAGACGTATTGGGCACCATGGGAATTGCCGTCTATGAAAAGGAAGGCTATGAGGGGGATGATATATTAGGGACATTGTCCGCCCGATATGAGAATGTCCTTCCCATAGCTGTGGTGACAGGCGACCGTGATGCGCTTCAGCTGGTCAGTTCGAATACGACCGTATATCTTACTAAAAAGGGAATTTCCCAAATGTCTGAAATGGATGAAAAGGCCGTTTTTGATGCCTATGGGATAACACCCCGACAGGTGGTCGATCTGAAGGCTCTTATGGGAGATGCTTCTGATCATATTCCCGGCGTGGCAGGGGTGGGGGAAAAAACAGCAGTCCGTCTTCTTCAGCAGTTCGGTACTTTGGATCATATTTATCAGCGGATTGATGAGATTTCAGGAAAGAGTCTTTCAGCAAAATTGAAAGAGGGGCGGGAGTCTGCTTATCTGTCGCAGAATCTGGCAAGGATCCGGAGAGATATGCCGCTGGAGGCGGATCTGGAAGAGATGAACCGGCCTCCCCGTAAAGAGGACATGAATGAAATATTCCGGCGCATGGGTTTTCAGAAACTGGCCGTGGATTTTCAGAAGATTGAATTTTTTAAGGAGCCAGGCACTGCGGATGACTATGCTCTGCCTGAGGAGAAATTTTGTCCGGAAGCATGGTCGGAGGATCTCTCTTTTGAGGGAAAGGTGGCGGCTCTGGTTCCGGAATTATCTGGGCAGTCTCCATTTTTCACCTGTGATTCAGCGGTTATCTGCTGTGAAAATAATATATTTTTGGTGCAGAAATCCCAGATACAAAAGGTTTTCCTGCAATTGAGAAAAGCCTTTGCTGTGGTTACGGAAAATAGTAAAGCCTGCTGGGAAACCGGATTGAATGTGGAGGGAATTCCTTTTTTTGACACAACAGTTGCAGCATATCTGCTGGATCCGGCAAGAATGACCTATCCCCTTTCTTATCTGGCAGAGAAGTTTAATATTCCCTATCATCCGGAGAACTCGACGGAAGATGATCCCAAGGGGCATATCCGGTCATGCCGTCTGCTCCTTTCTGCCTATGAACCGGTCAAAGAGTCTATGGACAGGCACGGAGTTTATGACCTTTTTCAGCATATGGAACAGCCGCTTGTGGAAGTGCTTGCAGCTATGGAACGGGCAGGAATCAGTACAGACCGGAATTTGTGGCATCAGGTCAGAGGGGATATGGGGAAGCGGGAAGAAAAACTGCTCCATTCGATTTATGAGGCGGCAGGAGAAATATTTAATGTCAATTCTCCCAAGCAGATGGGACATATCTTATTTGAAAAACTTCATATGCCGGCGGGAAAAAAGACAAAAACCGGTTATTCAACGGCGGCAGGTGTCCTGGAGTCGCTGGCCGATGATCATCAGATTATCAGGGATATTCTCGAATACCGTACATTATCAAAATTAATTTCAACCTATCTGGATGCACTGGATGAACTGATACGTCCTGAGACAGGCAGAATCCATACTTCGTTTAATCAGACCGTAACGGCCACGGGCAGACTCAGCAGTTCAGACCCAAATCTTCAGAATATTCCTGTCCGTACGGCAGAAGGGAAAAAAATCCGTTCTCTTTTTGTTCCGGGGCCGGGGTACAAATATTTTATTTCAGCAGATTACTCGCAGATTGAGCTGCGTATTTTGGCACATATGTCCGAGGACCAAAATCTGATCAATGCGTTTATTGACAAGGAAGATATTCATCGGCGTACGGCGGCAGAGGTGCTGGGAATTCCTCTGGAAGAGGTCACTCCGGAGCAGCGTTCTCATGCCAAGGCTGTCAATTTTGGGATTATTTATGGAATCAGTGATTTCGGACTGGCAAGAAATCTTGGGATTTCCAGAAAATCAGCGGAAGAATATATTCAGACATATTTCAAAAGGTATCCGAGAATACACCAGTTTCTTGAAGAGCTGATAGAAAAAGCCCGCAAAACCGGGCAGGCACGGACTTTATTCGGACGTTACAGAGAACTGCCGGAAATTAACAGCCCCAATTTTAACCGCAGGTCCTTTGCGGAAAGAACAGCCATGAACACGCCTATTCAAGGAACTGCGGCAGATATTATGAAAATGGCGATGATCAGTGTCTATGCCAAAATGAAGGAAAAACAGTTTAAAAGCCGTATCCTGCTGCAGGTACATGATGAACTGGTGGTGGAGACCGCAGAGAATGAAAAAGAAGAGGTTGCCCAGGTACTGAAGGAAACCATGGAGCATGCGGCCAGTCTGCGGGTTCCTCTTGTTGTTGATGTAAACAGCGGCGGCAATTGGGCGGATGCCAAATAAACGGAGGAAATTATGTATAGGATCGGGCTTACCGGGGGCATTGCAAGCGGTAAAAGTACAGTTTCCGCACTGCTTTCTCAGGAAGGAATTCCCATTATTGATGCTGATCAGCTTTCCCGGCGGGTTGTAGAACCGGGCAGTCAGACCATGGATAAAATCAGAGACGTGTTTGGCAGCGAAATCTTCCGGACGGATGGAACACTGGACCGGGAAAAAATGGCCAAGCTTATTTTCACGGAGGAAGATAAGCGGCATGCTTTAAATGAAATTATTCATCCGGCTATATGGAGAGAAACAGAGAAAGGACTTTGGCGCCTGCAGGAAGAAGGGTATCCGATTGCAGTGATTGATGCGCCTCTTTTGATAGAATCCGGATGGCAGCTGCGTGTTGAGTCAATCTGGGTAGTCTGTTCTACTCTGGAACAGCAGATTGAAAGGATGTATATTAGAAATGGCTACTCTCCGCAAGAGGCCATGAGCCGTATATCCCGTCAGATGCCTACACCGTATCAGATGAATTATGCAGATGTTGTCATTGATAACAGCCTTTCCTTAGAGAATACGGCAGAGCAGGTGCACAGAGCGCTGACTTCTGTAAGAAAGAATTTGGGAGAAACTGCTTTATGACACGCCGGGGGCACCGCATTCTCCGCAGAAAAAAGGACTGCGGACGCGGGGGAGTTAAGATTTTCACCTGCCTTATGGGAGTCCTTTGCCTGTGGTATTTTTTCGCAGCTGATATCTTGATTACCCATGTCAGTCTATATAAACCGGATCCCCAGGTTCAAAAACTGATTGAGGAGGATTCTGCCCGCTTTCATATATCTCCAGAATTGCTGCAGGCAGTGATCCTGACGGAAAGTAAATATAATCCGCAGGCAGTATCCCGTACAGGAGCCGTGGGGGTTATGCAGATTATGCCTGATACAGCACAATGGATTGCAGAACAGAGCGGTCTCCCGGCAGATAATCTTCATGATCCCAAACAGAATATAGCATTGGGGGCATGGTATCTTTATTATCTTTTAGATAAATATCATGGAAATCTGGTTCTTGCACTGGCGGCTTATAATGCAGGGCGGGGCAATGTGGATTCATGGATGAAGGAGAACCGGTGGCCGCCGGATTTTGTTGATATCAACCGCATTCCATTTCCGGAAACACGGGAATTTGTTAAACATGTTATTCAGTGTACAGAGGAGCTTAAGGCAGAAAACAGCCAGACAAAGTAGGAGGAATCCGTGAAATGGTAGAAAATGACAGTGAAAAAAGAGAAAAAAGACGTCAGCTTTTTCTGAATTGGAATATAGAAAAGGAATTGCCTGAAAAAATCGGAGAATACCGTCTAGGCCGGACAGATGTGCAGGATCATGGAATATATAGAGCATTTGCTTATACAGAGAAAACATGCGGATGGTCAGTACAAGCTATTTTCGATGAAGAAACTATGGATTATATGGTAAAAACGGATCTGAGTCTTTTTACTCTGACTGACATTGATATGATTACGGGGGATTTTTTATCTTTTCAGAAATCAGTAGATGAGCTTCTTCCAGGCCATATACAGAAGGAATTGATTGATAGGGACAAGGTGTCTGTTTTAGTCCGGGGACATGCATTTACTATGTGGAATTATCAGTCGGTCTATCCGGAGAGCATTTGCGGCTTCACGAGAGTGATTGATCCTTCGGCACCGGTACTTGGACTCAATGGATCTTATGTTATTGCGGCCTATGAATCAAGGGAAGACAAATCGGGAATTCTGTTCTTTTATAATATGTACAGAAATGAGTATTATGGAGAAATGCGTAAAAACGGAGTGCCTATCATTATTCACCAGTATGATGCCCGGAGTACGGAAGAACTGGAGAATGCAGTTAGAAAACATATGAAAGAAGATTTGATGCAGTTGGGCAGAAAAGATTCTTAGAGATACACAAAAAATTTGTACACCCGGGTACGTGGTTGCAAGATTTTTTTACATGTGTTATAGTAGTGGTGTTATAGAGTTTCCTGTGGAGTGAGCTTCGGCTCACTTTTTCTTATGTTATGTGGTACAGGAGTGGTTATGGGACATAAAGACATTGAAGAAAAAGCGGAAAAACTGTTATCCGGACTTATGGCGGGAACGGATATCGAACTGGTTGATGTGGAGTATATACGTGAACGGAATTGGATACTGCGGCTGTTTATCGATAAAGAAGGCGGAGTGGATCTTAATGACTGCCAGATAATCAGTGAAAAAGCCGGACAGATCCTTGATAAGGCGGATTTTATGGGAGATAATTATCTCCTTGAAGTTTCTTCCCCGGGTTTGGACCGTGTATTAAAAAAAGACCGGGATTTTGTTCGCTATGCGGGGCATGATGTAGATGTGAGGCTGTTTGCTCCTGTGAACGGGCAAAAGGAGATGACTGTCCGCCTTGAGGGAATTACCCCTGATGGGAAACTGCGGTTTACCGGGGAAGACGGGCAGGAGCAGATTATAGAAAAAGATAAAATTTCGCAGGTAAAACTGCATTTTTCATTCTGATAAGGGAGGCAGAAAGGTGAACGAACAATTACTGCAGGCTGTTGATTTTCTGGTGAAGGAGAAAAATGTTCCGGAAGATATTATATTTAACGCATTGGAAACGGTTCTTCTGACAGCCTACAAGCGGGAAACAGGCAGCAATGCCAATACATCGGTAACAATAGACAGGAAAACGGGCGATTATCATATTTATGCAGAAAAAAATGTGGTAGAGACGGTGGATCCGGATTCGGAAAATGCATCGAATGAGATTTCTTTGGAAGAGGCAAAAAAAGTTCATTCTTCCTACGAGGCCGGAGATATTCTTCAAACTGAAGTGACTCCTAAAAATTTTGGACGTATGGCCGCCCAGACGGCGAAGCAGGTAATGATTCAAAAATTAAAGGAAGCAGAACGGGGGGTCATTTATGATGAGTTTTCAGGGCGTGAGGGAGATATTATCACAGGTACGGTAAAATGGAATGAATCCCGCACGATTTATGTCGATTTGGGAAGGGTTGAGGGAATTCTTCCCTTTGCGGAGCAGATACCAGGAGAAGAATTTTCATCTAATGATTCTATTAAATGTTATATTTTAGAGGTTCGGAAAACCACGAAGGGACCGCAGATTATTCTATCCAGAACTCATCCGGGTCTTCTTAAACGGCTGTTTGAGCTGGAAGTGCCTGAAATTTACAGCGGGGTAGTCGAACTGAAATCCGTTGTGAGAGAGGCAGGATCGAGATCGAAGATTGCTGTATGCGCCATGGATGACAAAGTGGATCCGGTAGGAGCCTGCGTAGGCCCCAAGGGGCAGAGGGTACAGCATATCGTGGACGAACTTCACGGCGAGAAGATTGATATTGTCAAATGGGATGAAGATCCGGCAGTTTATATTGCCAATGCATTGTCACCTTCCAAGGTTATTTCGGTTTCTGTCTGGGAGGAAGAGAAATCATCTTATGTGATTGTCCCTGACTACCAGCTTTCCCTGGCTATTGGAAAAGCTGGGCAGAATGCACGCCTGGCTGCTAAGTTAACGAATTGGAAAATTGATATTAAGAGTGAATCGCAGGCTAAGGACGAGGGATTTTCCGGCGATGCCGATGAAGGCAGTGAAGATATTCTGTCGGATATTGAGTCCGATGAGCCGGAAAACAGCAATGCAGCTTCACCGAAGAATCAGGAAGATGTATCTGACGAAGGGGATAAATAAATGAAGGTCAGAAAAATTCCTATGCGTATGTGTGTGGGATGCAAACAGATGAAATCAAAAAAAGAGCTCCTGAGGATTGTGGCGTTGCCTTCAGGAGAAATTGAAGTAGACCGGACTGGGAAAAAATCAGGACGCGGTGCTTATATATGTGATAACCTGGATTGTTTTCAGAAAGCCTATGAATCTCATGGCCTGGAAAGGTCACTGAAGCGGCCGGTGTCAAAAGAAATCTATGAATCATTAAAGGCGTTTATACACCATGAATGAAACAGCCGTATACGGACTTTTGGGTATCTGCAGAAAAGCAGGACGTCTGCTTTCCGGAGACCGGCAGGTAAAAGACGGCCTTGGTAAAAAAACAGGCTGTCTGCTTCTGATTGCGGCAGACAGCAGTGAAGAAAGCCGCAGGTCATATGTCAATATGGCAGAACGGGCGCAGATATCATGGGAAATTTTTGGAAACAAAGAGGAACTGGGGCATGCCCTGGGGAAGGGACCGCGTACAGCCGTACTGATTACTGATCCCGGCTTTGGCAAAACTATCAGCCAAAAGCTGAAGAGCGGATTGTGTTGTCGGAGATAGGAGGCTGCGTATGCAGAAATATAGAATCTATGAACTGGCAAAGTTCTATTCCAGAACAAGTGAGGAGATTATCGATATATTGAAAAAGAACAATATAGAAGTGAAGAGCAACTTTAACAGCGTGGATCAAAATGCTAAGGAAATTTTGGACCGTGAAATGACACCCCAGGAGGAAAAAAAGAAATTCCGCCGCAGTGGAATGCGCACGGTCAGATTTGATCAGCAGGGACGTCCGCAGACGAAAAAAAAGCTGGAAGAACCGGGGCACAGGCAGTCTGCTCCAGCGGTACAGGCACATCCGGGAGAAGCAGAAAAGAAAGCGGCTGACTCTGCGCCTGTTTCTGCACAGACGGCTGCAGCGCCTGTACAGGTCCGCTCTCACAATCAGATGGAAACAGAAATCAGAAAAAAGGAAACAGTTCAGGTGAAAACAGAGAGAAACCGTACCGAATCATCAAAAGAACACAGCAGGGAGCAGGGGAGAAGAGAAAATTCTTCTTCTGCTTCAAGCGGAAACAGCCGTACAGCATCAGGAACAAGAAGCTTCCGGAGTGCATCACCGGGAACTGCCCATCATGATAGAAGTTCAGAGACTAAAAACGGACAATTTCATGGAGGCGCAGGACGGAATACATCGGCGGTTTCTACCCGCAGACCGGGCGCCGCACCGGCAAAGCCCACTGGATCAGCACCGTCTCCTGTGCATAAAGATAAGCCGGCGCACCGTAAAAAGGACAAGAAAGATTATGAGAAGGTCAGAAAAGAACGCCAGGGGACTTCTCTTATGGCCCAGTCCATGAAACAGCATAAAAAGAAGAGACATTTGTCTGATAAACGTCCGACGGCCATTGAAGCGCCTAAGGAAGTGAGACTTCCCCAGAATGTTACAGTAAAAGATCTGGCTGCATTATTTGGACATGATGTGGGAGATATTATCAAGCATCTTATGAGTCTGGGCATTATGGCCACCATTAATCAGAATGTAGATCCCGATGCAGCGGCTCTTCTGGCAGATGAATTTGGAATTACACTGCTGGAACCTGAAGTCAAACAGGATCCTACGGTATTTGTGCCGTCTCCGGATAATCCCCGGATGATGAAGGTCCGCCCGCCGGTGGTTACCATCATGGGGCATGTGGACCATGGGAAAACAACACTTTTGGATGCTATCCGCTCTACCGATGTGGCTTCTCATGAAGCGGGGGGAATTACACAGCGGATAGGGGCTTACCAGATCCGATATAAAAATCAGAAAATTACGTTTTTGGATACGCCGGGACACGAAGCTTTTACAGCCATGCGGACCAGAGGCGC
>DIDD01000064.1:4527-7028 GCA_002417965.1 Veillonellaceae bacterium UBA5809 | reverse complement strand
CATCATGCCAAGAATGCGCAGGTTCCTATTGTAGTGGCCATCAATAAGGTAGATAAACCGGGTGCCAATATTGACCATATTAAAGAACAGCTGTCTCAGGAAGGGCTTATTTCTGAAGACTGGGGCGGGGATGTTATTATGATTCCGATTTCCGCCAAGAAGAAGATGGGGCTGGAAGATCTGCTGGATAATATTCTTCTTGTGGCAGAAGTGCAGGAACTGAAAGCCAATCCTTCCAGGGAAGCCTATGGCGTTGTTGTGGAGGCTCAGCTTGATAAAGGGCGCGGTCCGGTTATGACGGTGCTGGTTCAGAATGGGACTCTCCGTGTAGGGGACGGCATTTTGGCAGGACGATGCTGGGGCCGTGTCCGCGCTATGACCAATGAAAACGGCAGAAAGCTCGAGAAGGCAGAGCCTTCGGCACCGGCTGAAATAATCGGTATGAATGATGTTCCTGAAGCCGGAGACCATTTCTATGTGATGGATGAAAAAAAAGCCCGGGAACTGGCCTCTATGCGGGCTACCAGGGCTAAGGCAGAGGAACAGAGTCATGTGCAGAAAGTAACTCTGGACAATATCTTTGAGAAGATTGAGGAAGGTGAAATGAAAGAACTCAATCTGATTATCAAAGCCGATGTACAGGGGTCGGCAGAGGCGCTTCTCCAGTCTTTTGCCGGAATTAAGAGTGAGAAGGTAAGAATATCTATTGTCCATTCGGCAGTAGGGGCCATTAATGAATCGGACGTTATGCTGGCATCTGCCTCTAATGCACTTATTCTCGGCTTCAATGTCCGCCCTGATGCCAACGCCAGAAAGCTTGCTGAAACAGAAAAAGTGGATATTCGTCTCTACCGGGTTATTTACGATGCTATTGATGATGTAAAGGCGGCTATGACAGGCTTGCTGGCTCCTAAGATCAAGGAAGTGCTCCTGGGGCATGCAGAAGTGCGTCAGGTGATCCGTACACCGAAGGTTATTGTAGCAGGGTCTTATGTGACAGACGGAAAGATTACAAGCAATTCCAAGATCCGCCTTGTCCGTGACGGTGTAGTCATCCATGAGGGGCAAATTGCTTCACTGCGCCGGTTCAAGGACGATGTCAAGGAAGTGGCCGAGGGTTATGAATGCGGTATTGCTATAGACAGCTACCGTGATGTTAAGGAAGGCGATACTGTAGAGGCCTATAAGCTGGAAGAAACGGCAGCAGAGCTGGAATAAGGAGGCTGTCATGTCAGAATTGAGAGTCAGAAAAATACAGGAGTTTATTAAGCAGGAAGTGGGACGTATACTCCTTCAGGAGTTGAAGGATCCCCGGCTGGGGTTTGTGACGGTAACCAGCGTCCGACTGACCGGAGATCTCCGTGAGGCAACGGTGTATGTCAGTCTTTTTGGNNCTTTGAAGAAGATACATCTCTGGATTATGGGATGCATATTGATGGAATTCTGAAGAAGATAAGAAAAGGGCAGGAGAAAGATGAAAATTAGCAAAGAGAAAACGGCAGAGCTGATTCTCAATCATCATTCTTTTCTTCAGGTCGGACATGTCCACGCAGACGGTGATGATATAGGCTCTCTCTGCGCGCTTCACCGGGTTCTCCATGCTATGGGCAAAAAATCGGATATGATTGTCTGCGACGGGGTGCCGGAACGTTTTCGTTTTCTTGAAGAAACCCGGTATATCAGGCAGACTGTTCCTGATCATAAAGAGTATGACATGATTGTGTTTACCGATCTTTCTAATATAGAACGGGGAGGCGGACTGGATTATCCTCCGGTACGCTCTCTCTGCATTGATCATCATGTATCGAATACAGAATATGCTGATTTTCTTTATCTGCGGCCGGATTATGCAGCTACGGCGGAAATGCTGGCGGAGCTGTTTTTGGAATATCATATGCCGTTAGATGAAGAAAGCTGCAATGCCCTGTATATGGGCATTGCCACAGACAGCGGCTTTTTCAAGTACAGCAATACTTCAGAACATACGCTGTGTACGGCGGGCAAACTAGTGGGCATGGGCGCAAGGCCGGAGTTGATATCCAGCCATCTGGATGCAGTGACTCTCCGCAGCATGAAGGTTTATCAGCGCGTTTTGTCAACACTGCATTTCAGCAGTCAGGGAAAAATAGGATGGGCCTCCATGGATCAGGTGTCTATGGATATGGAAGGGGACAATTCGGATGCTTATGTAGAGATACCCCGCCGGGTTCAGGGAGTTGAGCTGGCTGTGCTGCTGAAATATGAAAGTCCTTCAAAAACGCGGGTATCATTCCGTTCCCAGCAGTATGTGGATGTGTCTGAACTGGCTTCCCAATTCGGCGGCGGCGGACATGTGCGCGCGGCGGGATGTACGGTTCAGAAATCGATAGAGGAGACGGAGCACCTTATCGGGCAGGCTGCGGCCGCGGTGATTTGATGGATGGGGTTATCAATCTTTTTAAACCGCCTGGTATGACATCTTTTGATGCAGTGTCATCGCTGCGCCGCATTTACGGGCAGAA
>DIDD01000064.1:0-4393 GCA_002417965.1 Veillonellaceae bacterium UBA5809 | reverse complement strand
ATTTATTCGGCTGAATTTATCATGGGGATTTCTACTGATACAGAAGATGTATGCGGACATGTCATATCGACAGATCAGGCCGTATCCGACTGGGGGATCTGGCGGGAGGCTGCAGACCTCATGACAGGAACTATACAGCAGGTTCCTTCTGCCTACTCGGCTATACGGGTGGGGGGAGTGCATTCTTATGCATTGGCAAGAAACGGATGCGCGGTTGAACTGCCGGCAAGGACCATTGAGATTTATTGGATTCACATTCTTTCTGTTTGTCCGCCCTTTCTCCGAATTCGTGTAGGCTGTTCTCAGGGAACTTATATAAGGGCACTGGGACGTGATCTCGGGAAGGCGGCAGGGTGCAGTTTGACGCTGTCTTTTCTGTTAAGAGAAAAGGCGGGATGTTTTGATTTGAAGAATGCTCTTACTCTGGAAGAGGTGGAAGCATGTCCTGAGAAAGCGGCGGCAGATACCGCGTCGGTATTAGACGGGCTGCCCCGAGTTTGTCTGGACAAAGACAGGGAAGATGATTTTCTTCATGGACGGCCGATTCCATGTCAGCAGGATTCATGTGGGGCCTCTGCCGTTTATTGCGGGGAGATCTTTTTGGGGATAGCACAGTGTGACGGAGCTATTCTCCGTCCCAAAAAAGTTTTTCTCTAAGGAAGTATATTATGGAGATCATTCATTCATTGCAGGAACTGCCGCATTCTGTCCGGTGGGTGTTTGCTATAGGATTTTTTGACGGTATTCATAAGGGCCATCAAAAGGTTATTGGCGCTGCGGCCGAGCTTGCTGCAAAGCATCAGGCACAGTTGGGGGTCATTACATTTTATCCCCATCCATTGGCGGTGCTGGAACCTGTGGAACAGCCTCCTATGCTGCAGTCAGAGGAGGAGAAGATGGAATGCTTCAGGTGTATGGGAATTCACTTGGTCATAATATTAAAGCCGACGGCTTTTTTTCTAAAGCAGCCGCCTGTTGAATTTTTAAAAAGTCTGGAAAGCATATGCTGCCTGAAGGGACTGTCAGCTGGGGAGAATTTTACATTTGGCGCAGGCGCCAGGGGCAATCCGAAGCTGATGAAGCAGTATTTTTCAGGAAAAGATGTGGAAATACGTGAAGTTCCGCTTCTCAGGAGTCCTGTGCTTCAGGGAGAACCGGTAAGCAGCACCGCTATCCGTATGATGATCAGGCAGGGAGAGGTCGATCAGGCTTCACTGCTTCTGGGGCGTTTGTATTCTCTACAGGGAATTGTTGCAGAGGGGGCCGGACGGGGCGGTGCTGCCTTAGGATTTCCCACGGCTAATCTGTCGCCCCAACAAAACTATGTGTATCCGGGAGACGGGGTCTATGCAGGCTGGGCGGATGTAGAACATGGACATAGATACCCGGCTGTGATAAATATTGGAACAAACCCCACATTCCGCGGTTCTAAAAGAACGGTAGAGACACATATTCTTGGATATAGGGGAAATCTGTACGGGACTTCGATTCGTGTCTTTTTTGTAAAGAAAATCCGCGGAGAAATATGTTTTTCCTCCATGGAAGCACTGAAAAGTCAAATCGGGACAGATATTCAGACAGCAGAAAATATATTAGATATTCATGAGGGAAAGATGCCGAAAACCAGATAAATTTCTGGAGACCGGTGTCTTTTTTTGAATCTGTTTGACAGTACACGCGGTGAGAATTACAATGGAAGTATTCATATAATTGCAGGTGCAAGGAGGGAAGTTATGACAAACATCATGGATACTGTCACCATCAACATGGCCAGTTTTTCAATTGGCGGTGATGAAGTATATCAGTTGGCAGGCCGTTACTGTGCACCTTACGGCAAACACGCTGTAGTTATCGGCGGTCCTGTGGCTATAGCAAAAGCGAAGGATTCTCTGGAAGCAGGTTTCTGGGACAGTCAGGTTCAGATTGATCATTATATTGAGTTTGGTACAGACTGTACCTGGGAGCGGGTCGAAGAGCTGTGTGCCGATGGGAGAATTAAAGGGGCTGATATGATCTTCGGCGTAGGCGGCGGGAAGGCCATCGATACAGCAAAGACTGTTGCCGGTAAATTAGATAGGCCTTTTTTTACGTTTCCCACCATTGCGTCAACCTGTGCGGCAGTGACTTCTGTGGCAGCCATGTACAGTACTGAACACCGTTTTTCCGGCGTGGGAGAATTTCATCATCCGGCTGTTCATGCATTTATTAATGCCCGGATTATAGCCGAGTCTCCGTATGTTTATCTATGGGCCGGCATCGGCGATTCCATAGCTAAATTTTATGAAAGCCGGCTTTCGGCCAGAAACCTGGATGTTGGGTATGTCAACGAAATGGGGATGATGATTACATGCATGGTCAACCGTCCGCTGATGGATATTGCCGTACAGGCGGTGAATGACAACAAAGCTGGAAAAGATACGCGGGAACTAAGAGAAGCAGTCCTTCATATTATTGTCAGTACCGGTTATGCATCGCTGTTTCTTGATGTAGATATGAACAGCTGTGCAGCCCATGCTGTCAATTTCGGGCTGGTGGAGCTTCCCTCCCTGCGGACCGGTCATTATCATGGGGAACTGGTTGCTTTCGGACTGCTGGTTATGTTTATGCTGGATGGTAATCAGAAAGACTTGGAGACCGTTTATGCGTTTAATCAGTCTATGGGGCTCCCCGTGCGTTTAAGCCAGTTGGGGCTCACACTGGATGACATCGGAGGAGTCTGCGAGAAAGCCTGCACCACTCTGGATATTCGGATTATGCCGTATAAAGTTACACCCGGCATGTATCAGGAGGCCTTCCGGAAGTTGGAGGAATATAATAAGAAAAAAGACAAGGGAGAGATGTAATCATGGCTATTCGCTTTTCTGAAACACTTGAAAAAATGAAAGAATCCGATTTGGGACCCCTTTTGAAATTAACGGAACAGCCGGATATCATTTCTTTCGCGGGAGGTCTTCCGGCACCGCAGACTTTTCCGCTCAAAGAACTGACAGAAGTGGCTGTTAAGGTAAGAGAAAAAGATGGTGTAGGAGCTATGCAGTATGGACCTTCACTGGGTTATGCCGGCCTCAGAAAAGCCATTGCAGACCGCATGAACCGTCTTTATGATACCCATGTTTCACAGGATGACATCATTATTACCAGCGGATCCCAGCAGGGACTTGATATCTGCGGGCGTATTTTCCTGGATAAGGATGATGTAGTGCTGATTGAGAGTCCCTCTTATCTGGGAGCTATTAATGCATTTGCGCTCCAGCAGCCCCGGTTTGTTGAAGTCCCGACAGATGAAAAGGGAATGATTCCGGAAGAACTGGACAGAATTCTGTCATCTACACCCCGCGTAAAGATGATTTATGTTATACCTAATTATCAAAATCCTACAGGTATTACATGGCCGTTGGAAAGAAGACGCCAGTTTATGGAAGTTGTCAACCGCTATGAAATTCCGGTTATTGAAGACAATCCTTACGGTGATCTTCGCTATGAGGGCAATGAAGTAGCCCCTATGAAATCCATGGATTCCAAAGATCTGGTTATTTATACGGGCACTTTTTCGAAAACACTGGCACCGGGCATGCGCCTTGCATGGATGGTAGCCAATCCAGTGATTCTTGCAAAAATGGATGCTGTTAAACAGAGCACGGATCTTTCCACATCCTGTGTGTCTCAGAGGGAAGTGGCCCTGTATATGACCGAGTATGACTTCGAAGGCCATATTAAGGAGAACTGCCGTCTTTATGCCCACCGCCGTGATGTAATGTGCAATGCCATGAAAAAGTATTTTCCTGAAAGTGTACATTTTACCTATCCCCATGGCGGTCTGTTTACCTGGGTGGAGCTTCCGGAAACAATGAATGCCAGAGATCTGATGAAAGACTGCATCGATCATAAGGTGGCATTTGTGCCAGGGGACAGTTTTTTCCCGACCAGTGGCAAGAAAAATTATTTCCGCCTGAATTTTTCAAATTGTGATGATGAACGGCTGGAAGAAGGAATTCAGAGAATTGCCGATGTGATTAAGCGTCATATGTAAAATCTTATAATATGCCGAAAAAGGGCCCTGCATTTTTGATGCGGGGTCCTTTTTCGGGTCATGAACCGTCATTTAGAACAGGCAAGATCAGTCAATATCCTTTTGTTTTATCAACTTGATTGATCAGAGAATCGCCGCGGCTGAAGGCAGCAAAGTTTTCTGTAAGCAGATGAAGCAGTTTATCCCAGAAGTCAGGAACCATAGAGGCCATGTGGGGAGTGATCAGCACATTCGGCGCAGTCCACAGAGGATGGTCCGGAGGGAGAGGTTCCTGCATGAAAACATCCAGTGCGGCGCCTCCGGGGTGTCCGGTCTTCAGCGACTCTATGAGACCGTTTTCATCAATAATACTTCCTCTTGCAA
>DIDD01000142.1 GCA_002417965.1 Veillonellaceae bacterium UBA5809 | reverse complement strand
CCTGATTCATCACAGATAGACAATGTATGCTTATGATCTTCATCGGGAGCAGGCACATACTCCACACGGATTTTATCCGTCATGGATTTCAATTCTTCCAGTATCTCTTTATTCTCAGCCGTCATATTTGAATCATCTGTATACGAACGGATAACCACCGGATGCTCAAAACGTTCAAAAACAGGAGCCAGCGCCTGACGCATGGAATCATCAAGGAATGCACCCGGACGGGCTGTGCCTGTCTGGGACTTCTCCTGTGCTGATTTTTTCTCCATGCTTTTCTTCACTGCAAGCGGTTCTCTCTTCAGGCCCAGCCTGCGGTACATTTGTGAAAGATGTTTTTCAAGCGATGTAGCTGCTACTGCACCGTCAGATACCGCTGTTACCACCTGCCGGAGCTCTTTGACACAAATATCTCCTGCCGCATAGACACCGTCCACATCCGTTTTCTGGTTGGCATCGGTAAGAATATATCCATGACTGTCCAAAGCGGCCTTCCCTTTAAGAAGTTCACTGGCCGGCTCATACCCTGCAAAAACAAATACGCCGTAATTCTCTCCGTCTGCTGCATGAAAAGACAGTTTTTCCCCTGTTTTTCTATTGACTGCATCGACGGAACGGACCATGGAATCCCCGCCGATACCGGTTACCTCCGTATCACAGTAGATCTCAACCTTGGGATTGTCCCTGATCTCATCCACTGCCGGCGTTTCACAGGTAAAATCATCCGAACGGACAAGCATGATGACTTTTTTGCCGTAACGTGTCAGAAACAGCCCTTCCTCCACCGCGGCGAATCCACCGCCTACAACGAAGATATCCTTACCTGTAAAAAACTCTCCGTCGCAAGTGGCGCAGTACGTGACACCATGACCTTGAAATTCCTTTTCCCCCCTGAATCCTGCCAAGCGGGGACGGGCTCCTGCTGCAAACACAATACCCAGACAGGAAATGTCACCGCGGCTGGTATGAACTGTCTTATAATCCCCATCAAGATGGAGTCCTGTCACATCCGCCATCAGAAAATCAGCCCCGAAATTCTCTGCCTGAATCCGCATTTGTTCCGTCAGTTTGGGACCGTCTGTTTCAACGATTCCAGGATAATTTACTACATCTGCCGTAATTGTAATCTGGCCGCCGATCTTTTCCCTTTCCACCACCAGCACATGAAACTGGGCTCTTGCCAGATAAATAGCGGCGGAGAGCCCAGCAGGCCCTCCGCCGACAATCACGGCATCATATATTTTTCTCATGATGCCGTTTCCTCCTTATAATTTGCCTACAAGATCAATACTGGGCTTTAATGTCTCTTCTCCCGGGTGCCATTTGGCCGGGCATACCTGGTCACCGTGTTCATAAACGAACTGGGCGGCTTCTACCTTACGGAACAGCTCATCTGCATTCCGTCCGATATTGCCTGCATTGACTTCATACACAACAACCTCACCCTTCGGGTTGATTACGAATGTTCCCCGTTCGGCCAGGCCCTCCCCTTCAATCATGACATCCAAATCACGGCTGAGCTGTCCTGTCGGATCGCCGATCATCGGATATTCAATCTTTCCGATTCTTTCTGAAGAATCATGCCATGCTTTGTGAACAAACTCGGTGTCACAGGAAACAGAATAAATCTGGCAGCCGATTTTCTTGAAATCCTCATACTTATTCTGGAGATCCTCCAGTTCTGTAGGACATACAAAAGTAAAATCTGCCGGATAGAAAAACAAAACGCTCCATTTCCCCTCCAGGTCCTTCTGTGTTACTTCCTTGAATTCTCCGTCCACATAAGCCTTTGCTTTGAAATCACTGACTTTTTTTCCAATTAATGACATTATAAATTCCTCCTTATGCTGCTTTTCATTATATCTATATAATTTAAATCTATCACTCTTGCTTACGGTCTTATTATAGGATAACTGATAATAAAAGTCAACATCAATAACCATTTTTTTGGATGAAAAATGAGAAAACATCAGATCGATTCCAAAATTTCAATCATACATGTATAAAATAAATTAATTTAAATTCACTTGAAATATCTCCACAGATCCAATCCGTACTCTTTGAGTGGGAAATTCATAGAAAGCTTTCATTGATGTGAATGTTGCCCCCCCAACTGATCCGAGCCTGGTCAGAAACAGCCCCGTTTCTGACCAGGCTTCTGCAGCTCATTCCAAAGCAGAATTTTACGGATTTTCACGGCCATAAGAGAAATCTTCCAGAGGCTTTCTTTTATGGAGTCACAATGCGGTGCACCAGTTTTCTGACCTGCTCTGCGCCGTCCGGCTCCGCGGCCAGAAAATTTAAATACATTAATGACACCTGCGCTCCGATATAATTCCGAAATGCATGAAAAACAGAACTATCCGCCGCTTTACTGTCCATCCCGTAATCCTCTTCCGCAATTTTCTTCAGTACCGCCACAGACTTCTGTGCAGCAGGAACAGAAAGCACCCAGTCATGATCCCCCAGATGGACAATATATCCTTCCTGGCGATGCGGTGCCGGCAGTCCTGTCCCATTTCCATTTAAAAGTCCGTACTTCACCGGATCCTTTCCAGCCATTAAGGAAGCCGCCTTCAGCCATCCTACCACCTCGCCCTCTTCCTTCGCTGATGTGGGCGCTCCGTGGGCACAGGCCTGCGCCACAATTTCATCAGGCGGAAATCCGCGGTAAATCACTTCTGCCAGACTGATGACATGATGAGCTCCCTGCCCGGCGATCGTATATTCAGGAAGACTGGATCCGTCTTCCTGCCATTGAAAAACAAAGGGCTTTTCAATATCATGAAGAGCCTGCCCTGCAATAGCTGTATCCCGGTGTACCTGGTACAGGAAAACCTCATTGTATGTCCGGCAGATATAATTTGTAATATGAAGATTCGTTCCCACATGGGTGCACAATCCCCCCGGATAGGCATGATGACTCACACCATATCCGCTTCCCGGTGCCGTCAGAAAAGCCTGGGGGCTCCTCCCTGAGAAAGGCGGAAGCAGCTGATTTTCACTGATTTTGGATGAATCAATGAGTCCTTGATCGCGCAGACATCCATACAGCCTCCTGACAGCACTTCCTGATGTATACTCCTGCATAAAGGTCGGTGTCGGATCATGAATTGCGGAAAGGACATAATTTCTGAGAGAAGCGTCTTCGATAGTATTCACCATAGCCAAGATACCGTTATAAGCCTCTCTAACCAACTGGGAATTTTCAGCGGCTTCTTCTGCCGGAAACGGCAGACTCCGGAACGACACCGGCCGTATATGCCTCTGCTTCACGGCCTGCTCCGAAGCCGCTTCTCCGATCACGGGAATACGGAACAGCGCCGCGCCTGCTGCAGCTCCGGCAGCCATTTTTAAAAAACTTCTCCTTGTCATTGAAAAACGGGATTCTGTCAATGGATTCTGCATAATTTACCTCCTGAATAATGAACCGGACGCAGATGACTCACTGCAGTTCCAGTATAAATAACGGGAGAAA
>DIDD01000111.1 GCA_002417965.1 Veillonellaceae bacterium UBA5809 | reverse complement strand
CATTTGAGGATCGAACAAAACCAGAATTCTTTCTTTCTGATAATCATGAAGCAAAAACATCCATATGGGAGGCAGCATGACCAGAAGGGCCAGCACTGCCTGCTTCAGCAGCTTCATACGGAGGCCGCTCAGGAAAAGCATGCCCAGTGCAATCGCTCCGAAGACCAGGCTGGTTCCGAGATCCGGCTGAATAAATACCAGAAAAAAAGGAAGAATCATCAGTCCGGCAACGGGAAGAAGACTCTTCCACGTCTGAAATCCTTCAGGATGATTCGAAAGCAGCCGGGCCAGGCATATAATCATAAACAATTTAGCAAACTCCGAAGGCTGCAGTGTAATCGGCCCGATCTGTATCCACCGCTGTGCGCCCAGCGCACTGGTGCCTGCAAATTTAACAACCAGCAGGATCAACGCATTCACACAGTAAAGCAGCGGAACCCAGCGGTACAGCTTCCTATAATCAAACCGGAGTCCAAATCCGGCGGCTGTCAGCCCCACAAAAAAGAAAACAGACTGGCGGACCACAAAATCAAAACGGTTCTGCAGATCTGTCATATTGGCATGGGTAGCGCTGGCAATCACGGTAATTCCGATCGCCGCCAGAACCAGAACTGTAATCAGAAGTGTCTGATCCATCCGTCTCCAATAGTTCAATGCCTCCATAGATTCATCCTCTCCTGTTTTTCCAGTTTCCCGGATAACGGATCCGTCCGCGCAGCCCTCTGGATACAGCAGCATCCGCCTGTCCGGCATGCTCCGTTCCACGGTGATGCTCTTCCATTCTTAAAATTCTCTCCCACTGCATCTGTGTATATTCCTTGTCGTCCCAGAATACACGGGCTGCCATGGACAGGGCCGTTCCAAAAGCCCCCGTATCGGAAAACTCATGGAGACGGCCCTCCTGCATCAGCTGTTCCGCCTCACCGGAATGGGGGATCACGCCCAGAAAATGCTCCGGCTCCATGGCATCATACATTTCCTGAAAAGAGAGACTGCCCTTTCCGGAAAAATAAAAATTATTAAAAAGAATAAAAGACGGATATTTAGGCCCCAGCACCTGCAGTGTCCTTTCCGCATCTCTCCGTGAAATCCATGTCGGGTTGACCACAACGGCAGCCTCGCCCGCCACTGACCGGGCAAAGCGGATTCCTTCCCCCACGCCGGCAGGGCAGTCAATCAGCACCGCATCATAACGGTCCCGCAGATCTTCAAAAACTGTCGATACCGCTTCCGGATCCACATCTTCCCAGGTCTCTGTCTGGGCCGCTGCCAGAAAATCCAGATGTTTATCCACCGCTATCAGGGCATCCCGTTCAAAACACTTTCCCCGCGCCAGATCCCACAGTGTATAAAAAACCTCATTTTCCTGCCCCACTGCGAGGTCCAGATCACGGAGCCCCATATCGGCATCTACGAGAAGCACCTTTTTCCCCATGCGGGCCAAAGCCGCTCCCAGAGATACGGTCATCATCGTTTTTCCGGCACCGCCCTTGCCGGACATAACAGCCATGATACGGCCTTTCATCGCTTTCCCTCCCATTACCTGGATCCAGCCTGATTCCGGGACGAAGCCGGTTTGGCATATTCGCCCAGATGGAAATAGCAGTCCAGGATTTTCTTTACCACAGGCGCTGAAGAATCAGCCCCGTATCCGCTGTGTTCAAACATGGCAAGAACGACAATCTCCGGTTTGTCATAAGGCCCGTAGGCCACAAACCACCCATTATCAAGTCCTCCTGTTTCCGCAGTCCCTGACTTCCCGGCCAGTGCCACCGGATAGGAGCCGAAGAGGTCTCCTCCTGTCCCGCCTCTCTCCATGACGCCGCGGAGCGCCGTCCTGATCACATCCAGATTGGCCTTTGAAACCGGAAGAGTTCCCAGTTTCTTCGGCGAAAAAATCTTCAGGGGATTCCCGTCCAGATCATCCACCCGGTTGACCAGATACGGCTGGAACCGAAATCCTCCATTGGCTATGGACGCATAGATCATCGCCATCTGAAGCGGCGTGGCCAGCGTATAACTCTGTCCGATAGCCGCATCAAATGTCTCTCCCAGATACCAGTCCTGATTGAAGACCTTCCTTTTATATTCTTCACTGGCTACATTTCCTTCTGACTCACCTTCCAGATCAATGCCTGTTTTCTGTCCCAGCCCGAAGGAACGGGCCATGGCGGAAATTTTATCGATTCCGAGCCGGCGTCCGACTTCATAAAAATATACATTATCCGATTTGGCTACGGCTCCGTAGAAATTAATCCACCCGAAAGCTTCGCCTCCTGCATTTCTTTTATCAATCAGCCAGTGGCGGCCATTGTCAAAAATCTGTTCCTCCGGTGTAATGACTTTATTTTCCAGTCCTGCCGCCCCCGTAACAACCTTAAATGTCGATCCGGGAGGATACATGGCTGAAATCGCCCTGTCCTGCATGGGGTGATTGGGGTTTTGGATGATTGAATTCCATTCAGAGGCTGTAATCCCGCGGCTGAATTCGTTGGGATTAAAAGACGGCCAGTTTACCATGGCCAGAACAGCCCCGCTGTTCGGGTCAATTGCCACGGCCGAAACACCCGTGGGATACATATGGGACCGGTTCAGAATCTGAATCTGCTCTATAATGGCTTTTTCCGTGGCTTCCTGCAGACGGGCATCCAGCGTCAGCCGGATATTGTGGCCTGCCGCCGCCGGCACATCGTTGAAATAGCGCACAATCTGCCCCGTCGCATCAACCTCGGCCCGCCGTGATCCGTTCTGCCCCATCAGATATTCATTATACTCCCGCTCCAGTCCTGCCCGTCCGATCAGCGTACCTGAAGGATATGCCCTGCCGTCAGGCATTTTGTCATCAGGCCCTGCATCTCCCACATAGCCGAGAACCTGGGCGCCTGCTTCCTGGAACGGATAAACTCTGACGGGCTGCATTTCAATCTCAATGCCCGGGAATTCAGATTTCCGCTCTTCAATCTGCGTAACCACATCCAAACCCACGTCATTGGCCAGATACACAGGACCAAATGCATTTCCCTGTTTTTTTATCTTTGCTTCCAGATCGGCCGGTGTTATTTTCAGCATGCCCGACAAACGCTGCAGTTCTTCCCCCTGAAGCACCTGTTTCCTGTTTTCCGCAGCAATGACGACACTGTAGGCCGGTCTGGAGCCTGCCAGAATGACGCCGTTTCTGTCATACATAACACCCCGTGCAGCCTGCACCGATACCTGGCGGATGCGGTTGCCGTCCGCCTGTTCTTTATAATCCGCTCCTTCTACGATCTGCATATAAAACAGACGGGCTCCCAACAGGGCAAGAAGCGCCACCGCCACATAGAGCAGCTTGGCATACCGGGATTCCCCCCGGTTTTTAATCAGCTCATCCAGAAATGGAGGCCGAAATTTTTTCTTTACCATCTGGATTCCCTTTCATGCTTTAATTCCCACAGCACATAATGCATAACGACAGCCGCCGTGCCGTTCATCATGATCAGGGGAATTCCCTGATGCAGAAGATAGGGCACAGGCCATATATGTCCGCCGGCCGCCCAGATCACGGCAGCCGCCGCCAGAATGTACAGACAGGTTCCGCCCATGACGGCTGTCATGGATACAAACCACTGCCTGTTATATTTTTCTCTTCCTCCCAGCGTCATCACAAAAGCAACCGCCAGATAAGGAAAAAGATGAAGCCCGAAAAAATTTCCCATCACCAGATCCTGAATCATGCCAGCGGCCATAGCCATGACGATCATGTCCTGGGGACGGTAAATGACCCCGGTCAGGATCATGGCCGTCAGCCACAGATCAGGAACCCAGAAGGAAGAAAACAAAAATGGAAGCACCGATGACTGCAGAAAAAATACAGCCAGGCCAAATCCGAACCAGGACAGACGGCTCACTGCTTATCACCTGCCTGACGGGCATTCGGATTCATAGGCGGTTCCGTGACGGGGAGCTGGGGCTTAATCTCTGCAGGAGCCGTTTTCTGGATATGATCCGTAATGACAAAAACCTCTTCCATATACCGGAAGTCGGCGGAAGGCTGCACAAAAATCTCCTTCACAATTCCTGCCGGATCCGACTCCACCTGCCCCACAGTCCCGATCAGAAGTCCATGGGGGTAAACGCCGCCGTACCCCGAGGTAACCAGCATGTCTCCCTTGACCACGTCCGCTTCCTTCGGGATATTGACGAATAAAAGCTGCCCGGGAAAATTGCCGCTTCCCGTCACCAGAGAAGCCACACGGGACGCCGGGCGCTGCACAATGGCCCCCACCGAGGTGCGGGGATCCGTCAGCAGCTGGACACGGGCGGAATTGGCATACACTTCACTGACAAACCCCACCAGTCCCTGAGGCACAATGACCGGCATGTATTTTTTAATGCCGCTGTCTTCTCCGCGGTCAATCACAACTGTATCCGTCCACACGCCGTAGTCACGGGAAATGACGCTGGCGCCCAGCAGCTGGAACTGTGTATATCCTGATTTAAAATCGAGCATTTTCCGAAGGCGGATATTTTCCGCCAGAATTTCCCCGTACTGGGCCTGTTCTGCGCGGAGGGCCCCGTTTTCACTGCGGAGGGCTTCCAGTTCCTGCCAGCGGTTCAGCGCCTGGTCAACAACGGCAATTCCTGTATGAATTCCCTGTGAGAAACGGCTTGTCCCATACTGGAAAGGCGCAGCTGCCGCTGATAAAGGCTGCGAAATAAAAGGCACCGATTCGCGGTGTTTCCAAAGCCATCCAAAGAGTGCCAAAAGAACGAAAATCACCATGACACCCATTATTTTACGTTTTCCGAAAAAAAACACGACTTACATACCTCCGTAATATTGTTCCCCGTCTTCAATCAGATACGGAATTCTCCGATATTCTGAAAGAGCCGTACCGCAGCCTGCCGCCACCGTATCCTCCGGTGACTGGGCCACCAGAACGGGAATCCCTATTTCATGGGCAATCCAGTCACTGATGCCCTTCAGAAGAGCCGATCCCCCCGATAAGAGAAGACCGTTCCGCAAAAGATCCTCAGCCATCTCCGGGGAAGCCGACCGGAGCACTTTCTTGACCAGCTGAATCACCGGCATGAGAAGCATCTGCATGACCGGATACAGTTCTCGGGCCGACAGCTCCGTCACGACCTCGACACCATCGTGCGTCCTCCGTCCCCGCACGACAAATGTGCGGTCTTCCTGAGGCTTCATCACAGAAACCATTTCTCTTTTAATTTCTTCGGCTTCCTGGCTCCCGATCATCATATGATAGGTTTCCTGGAGATAACTCCGGATTCCTTCATCAATTCCATGCCCGCCGAAAAGAATGCCTG
>DIDD01000030.1 GCA_002417965.1 Veillonellaceae bacterium UBA5809 | reverse complement strand
AAATAATCATTCTGGATATCGATGGGAAGAAAAGCGGTATTCATAAGAAAATATCCTTTCTATACAAACTGACGGGCAAAAGCATCATAATTCTTCTGCATCGATCCAGGAGAATCATACACGGCGAAACGGATACCGGCAAATAGGGAAGCCCACTGCTCCCGGTACAGGACCTGATCAAAAGAAGCCGCCATATCTGCCGGGTCATGGCCGAAAATACCGCATCCCCAGGCGCCCAGCGTCAGAGAAGAATACCCGTAAAAAGCGGCACAGGCCAGGACATTACGAATTCTTCGGCATACCGTTTCCCGGATGAGGGCACGGGGCTGTCCATGGGCCTTTCCCAGCAGATTGGGAGCCGGCACGGACAATACGGCAGTCTTTACGGAAGGGCAGCGGAAGGCATAATCTCTGTCCCGGCCCAGGCGGAACACCTCCACATGGGGAGACAGAATCATAGCATCCGATTCCATGGGATCCCGGACACGGCGGTTGATTTCATACATGGGCCGGGCAGCGGGGGACACGAGAGATTCATACAGACTGCTTTCCCGGCACAGACATTCCTCCTGCGCCCCGGAACCTTCCAGATACCCTCCGCCCGGATGAACCGGACTGGCGAAATTCATCACCAGAGCGGACGGACAGGCCAGTGAATCCTCCGGAACCACAGTCACGGAAGCAGTGAGGAAGGAAAGATGCCTTAAAAAATGCTGCACATATATCCGGCATAGAGACGGTGTGATCAATATGGCTTTTTTCCTTTCCATCGGAGACAAAGAAAAAGCATGCTTTCCACCGTCTGCCTCATACCAGCCCTGTTCCAGGCAGCGGAGATTCTTCTTTGCTACGATCCGGTTGAACGCCCTCTCATTCATCACGGGAGGCCCCCCTTCCAATACATTCTTCCCTTATTTTAACGCTCCCGGTCCAGGAAAATATCGGTACAGGAGATATAAAGAGAAGAAAACGGCAAAATTTTATCAATATGATATATAATACAATAAAAGGGGATGTCTATGAAAACACAGCCGGTTGAAAATCAGAAAATTTATGAAATAGCAGTCACGGGCATGGGTGTGTCCGGAGAGGGAATCGGGAAAGTGCAGGGATTCACCGTGTTCATTCCCGGAGCCATTCCGGGTGAAACGGTCAAAGCCTGTATCCAGATGATCAAGAAGAATTATGCCAAAGCCGTACTGGAAAAAATCCTGACGCCCTCCCCCTGGAGAGTTCAGCCGGTATGCCCCGTATACGGCCTCTGCGGAGGATGCCAGATTTCCCACCTGTCCTACGAAGGACAGCTTGCCATGAAACAGCAGCGGGTGACCGATGCTGTGGTACGTATAGGAGGAGGCAGCGGAGACTGCATCCGTCCGATTCTCGGGGCGGCCCATCCATGGAATTACCGGAATAAAATGATGATTCCCACAGGAGGCGTCAAAGGTCACGTGCAGGCGGGATTCTATGCGGCGGGAAGCCACCGAATAGTTCCCACAGAGTCCTGTCTGCTCCAGAAGGAAGAAAACAACCGCCTCATGCAGAGCCTTCTCGCCTGGGCCGACCGGACCGGAGCCGTCCCTTACGAAGAAACAGAAAAAAGGGGAAGCCTCCGGCATATCATGGGGAGGGTAGGAGAAAACAACCGCGTCATGGCCGTGCTCGTCACGGCAGACCGTGAAACAGGCAGTCACACAGACTGGACGGAAGCCGTCAGAAAAGATCTGCCCGGACTGTCCTCTGCCTGGCACAACATTCAGAACCGGCCCACCAATGTTGTCCTCGGCCCAGTCATGAACCATCTGTGGGGCAGTGAAACCATTGAAGAAGAACTGTGCGGACTGCACTTCCGTATCTCACCCTATTCCTTCTTTCAGGTCAATAAAGAACAGGCGGACATCTTATACCGGACGGCCCTGTCATTCTGCGGACTGACAGGAACGGAAACAGTCATTGATGCCTACTGCGGAACGGGCACCATCTCCCTCTGCATGGCCCGCCAGGCAAAAAAAGTCATCGGCATTGAGATTGTAAAACCGGCCGTCAACGACGCCCGCATGAATGCGGATATGAATCACATTGACAATACGGAATTCATCGCCGGCGATGCCGGCAAAGTGATGCCGGATCTGGTGGACAAAGGCATCCGTCCCGATGTGATCGTCTGTGATCCCGTGCGGGCCGGCTGCAGCGAAGAAGTACTCCGGGCAGCGGCGCACATGGGACCGAAGAAAATTGTCTACGTTTCCTGCAACCCGGCCACCATGGCCCGCGACGCGGCCCGGCTGAGGGAATTGGGCTATGAAATCAGTACCGTGCAGCCCGTGGACATGTTTCCTCAGACCATGCACGTCGAGTGCGTAGCTTTGATGTCTAGGGCGGGAAAGTAAAAACGCTGGAAAGTGTAGTAAATAAGCTATTTCCACTATTTTGAGATTAAAAATGAGAAACTTAAAATCGAATTTTCATCACCCCATGGGAACATATCAACGCAATCCATTTTTTGATAGTTTAGACGGTGGGTTGGATAATGGGCTCATGAGTGTATAAGTTGGATGTTTTGTGGAAAAATGGTTTTGTGAGTGAGCAGGTTGGATGTGGAATAAATAGAATGTTCGTGTTATAGAACCACAAATAACCGGTTAAGATGAAATCATATTATCTTAACCGGTTATTGTTTTGCCGCAATGTAAAAATTTTAAACAATTACTTGCAAATTTATGTCGAGTAGTATATCATAATCATATAATCGTTTACACGATTATATGATTATGATATAGAAAGGAGAAGGAGTACATGGAAACATTGGTAGATGTATTCAAAGCACTATCAGATGAAACTCGTCTGCGAATTTTGAATCTGTTGTATGAGAGGGAATTATGTGTTTGTGATGTGATGGAAACATTGCAAATTACACAGGCAAAAGCATCCCGGCATCTTATCTACCTCAAAAATGCCGGGTTGGTCAAAGATCGCAAGCAGGCACAATGGGCATATTATTCGATGCGGAATGATAACAAACCAAAATTCCTTGATAGTTTGGTGTATGACAGTTTACGGACGATAGAATTATATCAAAAAGATATGAACAATCTGCATATCTGGCTGCATCAGAAAAAAGATACGTGTTGTGATTAGGTTAAAGGAGTGAATGATAATGAAGAAAATTGAAATTTTTGATCCGGCAATGTGTTGTTCGACAGGGATATGTGGCCCTTCCGTGAATCCCGAGTTGATCCGGGTGGCAGCAGTTGTTGAAAATCTGAAAAAAAGTGGGATCCATATTATAAGACATAATTTGTCTTCCGAACCGCAGGCATTTGTACAAAATACGATCATCAATGCAGCATTGAATGTCAAAGGAACGGAAATACTTCCGGTCACTATGGTGGACGGTGCGATTGTTAAGGAAGGTGGGTATCTTACCAATAAGGAATTTGCGGAATATCTTCAGTTAGATCTTGATGCAGTGCAATCAAAGCCGGATACGACACAGAATTCCACCTGTAACTGTGGTTCGAACGACGGTTGCTGTTAAGGAGGAATGCAGTCATGAACATATCATTATATGATCCGGTAAAAACAGCATCAACTAAATACTTGTTTTTTACAGGGAAAGGCGGTGTTGGGAAAACTTCTATTGCCTGTGCTACAGCGGTAGCATTGGTGGATGCAGGGGAAAAGATACTGCTTGTCAGTACGGATCCGGCCTCTAACCTGCAGGATGTATTCGGTGTGTCGCTGAATGATGCTGGTGTTGCTATTGCAGAAGTTCCCGGGTTAGTCGTAGCAAATCTGGATCCGCTGACTGCTGCTGCAGAATACAGGGAATCAGTGATTGGTGCCTATCGCGGCAAATTACCGGATTCAGCCATTCAAAATGTAGAAGAGCAATTATCCGGTTCTTGTACGGTGGAAATTGCGGCATTTAATGCATTTTCTGAATTTCTGACTAATGCGGAAAAAGCAGAAAAATTCGATCACATTATTTTTGATACGGCACCGACCGGACATACGCTCCGTATGCTCCAGCTCCCGTCTGCATGGAGCGGTTTTATCAGCGAAAGCAAACACGGTGCATCATGCCTTGGGCAGCTGTCCGGCTTAGAAGATAAAAAAGAAATGTATAAAAAAGCGGTTCATACGTTAGCGGACAGCCGTCTTACAACACTTATTCTTGTCACCAGACCGGAAACGGCACCGATCCGGGAAGCACAGCGGGCATCCCATGAATTGGAAGCATTAGAAATTCGCAATCAAGTACTTGTGATCAATGGCCTTCTGGAAACATATGATGTGAATGATGCAGTAGAGACCGCTTTATTTAAAAAACAACAGTCTGCATTGCAAGAGATACCCCATAATTTGGTAAAACAGTCCGTCACGATGGTACCATTGCGCGCGTATAATATTACAGGGTTGGATAATGTCAGACAGCTGCTTTCGTATTCTGGTTATACCACTGCTGTGGCCACATTGCAGCGTCCGGATGCGTACGCGCTTTCGGATGTCGTAGATGAAATTGAAGCGTCAAATAAAAAAGTAATCTTTACCATGGGGAAAGGCGGAGTCGGAAAGACAACGATCGCCGCAGCTATCGCTCTTGGCCTACATCGTAAGGGGAGAAAAGTACGTCTTGCTACCACAGATCCTGCTGATCATTTGAACCTTGTCATAGGGCAGCAAGAAGGCATATCTGTCAGCCATATCGATGAAAAAGGTGAGTTGAGAAAATATCAGGAAGAAGTGCTTACGAAAGCGCGCCAGACTATGCCGGAGGATGATCTGGAATATGTCAAGGAAGATCTTCGGTCGCCATGTACACAGGAAATCGCCGTATTCCGTGCTTTTGCCGATATTGTTGCGAAGAGCCGGGACGAAATCGTTGTACTGGATACAGCGCCTACAGGACACACGATCCTTTTACTGGAATCTACCCAAAATTACAATCAGCAGATAGAAAATTCCGGTGGTGCTGTTTCGGATGCAGAAAAGGAATTGCTTCCCAGATTGAAAGATTCCAATGAAACAGAAGTTATCATCGTAACACTTGCGGAAACCACACCGTTTTATGAAGCAAAGCGGTTATTGGATGATCTAAAGCGTGCAGGGCTTGCTGTCAGATGGTGGGTAATTAATGCCAGTTATTCGATGGCGGATACAAAAAGTGATTTTTTGAGGGCAAAAGCAACTGCTGAATTACAATGGATCCATGAAGTCGACAACATATCAGATGGTCAGTATGCAATTATTCCGTGGAAACCATTTGAAGTAAAAGGTAACAAGCTGCTGGAATTGCTATAACTACGGGAGCGTATATTCCACATGTCAGTGGAATAATAGCAGGATTATAGATCATTTGAGTTAGGAGAAGAATGTGATGGTAATACAAAAACATGGGTTATCATTTTTGGATCGATTTCTTACATTGTGGATTTTTATTGCTATGGCATTGGGTGTAACTGGGGGATATGTATTTCCCAAGTTGGCCGAGTCGTTAAGCAGTTTCAGTACAGGCACGATATCCTGGCCGATTGCTATAGGCCTTATCATTATGATGTATCCGCCTCTTGCCAAAGTTAAATATGAAGAAATCGGAAAAGTAGTAAATAACAAAAAAATATTTGCATTTTCACTCTTTCAAAATTGGATTATGGGTCCTATTTTAATGTTTGTTTTAGCGGTATTCTTTTTAAGAGATATGCCTGGTTTTGCTATCGGGTTAATTGTTATTGGATTGGCGCGATGCATTGCAATGGTCATTATCTGGAATACACTGGCTGATGGGGACAATGAATATTGTGCAGCGCTGGTAGCACTAAATTCTATTTTCCAGATCCTGTTATATGCTGCATATATCTATTTATTTGTTACGATTATTCCGGAATGGCTGGGAATATCTTGGGGAGGACAGAATATTACGGTATCCATGACAGATGTGGCTGAAAGTGTGTTAATCTATCTGGGAATTCCGTTTGCTGCAGGTTTTTTGACAAGATTTGGACTCATTCGGACAAAAACGAAACAATGGTATGAACAGGTCTTCATACCTAAAATTTCACCATTGGCTTTAATGGCATTATTATATACCATTATTATTATGTTTATGACTAAAGGAAATGAAATCATTAATAATCCAATCAGTGTTGTTCGTATTGCGGTTCCACTTTTGATCTATTTTACGATTATGTTTTTTGCCAGTTTTTATATTTCCTATAAGGCAAAATTTCAATACGATCAAACGGTTACATTAGCATTCACAGCTGCCAGTAACAATTTTGAATTAGCTATTGCAGTCACTGTTGCGGTATTTGGCATTGCATCGGATGAGGCTTTTACTGCTGTCATTGGTCCATTGATTGAAGTACCGGTTATGATTCTGCTGGTTCATGCGGCAATGTATTTAAGGCGAAAGTATTATAATTTCAATACTTGAATACGATTACGTATCTATATGAAGTGCTGCTTTTATTCTTCCACATCCACTGTCACGCCTGATTTGAATGCTACGGTACAGCTATCCTCAAACACCGTAATGGTCTTAATTAGCTGTCGGACGAGGTGCTCATCAAACTGGCCCGGATGGCTGGAATGGTGTTCGAATGGCCAGAGAAATTGATTCGTCATATTTGACGAACCTATTTTATACAGATCATTACGCCAATGACACAAAAGAAAAATTATCGGAGGAATTTGCAGAAGCATATTACGGAAAATATGGAGAATGGCCGGATAGCTATGCAGCTTTGGGATATGATTCTCTTATGATGACTGCCGAAGCTATCAAAAGAAGTAAGTCCGGTGATCCTCGAAGTGTTGCGGTAGAATTAGGAAAAACTATTGATTTTGAGGGAGTAACGGGTAAAATAAGCCTGGATACTAATCATGATGCGATAAAGAATGTTTTTGTACTCACCTTTCAGAAAGGAAAGCCGGTGCTGTTGGAAAAAAGGCCGACAGGCGAGCTGTAGTTTTTTTATACTACAAGTACGAATAAATAGCATGACTTATTTATATTCTCAATATATTTACAAGTGAGAATATAAATGATAATATATAGGTAATGAACAGGCTGATTTTCAGCCGGGCGCAAGCAACAGGTTAGAATAACTTGTGGGACTCATATATACTACGGTTCCACAGGTTATTTTTTTGTTATAGTTTCTTGCTGTAACGCCATGTCCTGTGGTTTTATCGTGGAAAGTTCAATCATTTCAATATGATATAAGGAGCGATAAGTATGTCACAGAATGAAAATCAACTAAAACATCGTACGGCACGGTTATCTGTTATCAGCAACGGCCTTCTGGTTGCCGGCAAGCTGGCGGTTGGGATTTCTACCGGAACAGTCAGTATTATATCTGAAGGGATTCACTCCGGGGTGGATTTGTTGGCCTCGGTTATCGCATGCCTTGCAGTAAAAAAGGCTGCAGCACCGCCGGATGCCGATCATGATTACGGGCATGGCAAGGTAGAAAATGTATCGGCGGCATTCGAATCATTGCTTATGATTGTTGCGGCTTTCTTAATTTTTTATGAGGCTATCAGTAAATTTTTGACGCCGCAGGAGCCGCAGGAGAATCTCTATCTGGCAATCGGTATCATGGCCGTTTCCAGTCTGATTAACGCTGTCGTATCCCAGCGCTTGTACAGTGTCGGCAAACAAACCAAATCGGAAGCCTTGAAGGCAGATGGCATGCACCTGCGTGCTGACGTATGGACTTCCGCGGCGGTCATGACCGGCGTTGCACTGATTCAGATTACGGGCTGGACATGGGTTGATCCGATGATTGCCTGTATGGTTGCCGGCGGGATTCTTCGTGTGGGCTATAAAATGTGCCGCCAGAGTTATGATGAATTGACGGACGCGTCTTTAAGTGAAATTGAAGAACGGCGCATTGGGCGAATTATTCTGGATAATCCCGGCGTGATGGGATATCATCATCTGCGTACACGTATCGTTGGCGAAACGACGGTCATGGATTTTCATCTGGAAGTGGATAGAAAACTGCCAGTATATCAGGCTCACGCTATTTCTGATGCCGTGGAAATTTCCCTGCATCATCAGTATGGTCCGTGTGACCCGACTATTCATATCGAACCGAAATAATGAAAGAATTCCTATATTATGGACAAAAACGGCTCCGAGATACTCGCATGTACCTTCGGAGCCGTTGTATATTTAAATGCAATAAGAGATGTAGTGCTCCATGGACTGCCGGCGTGTTTTCCAATCCGGCATAAGATGTGTTAAAAGTGCATAAAACGAAGTGGAATGATTTGGATGAATAAGATGGCAAAGCTCGTGGAGGACTACTTGATCAATGCAGGTCTCTGGCATAACGGCTAAATATGTGTTTAATGTCAGACTCTGTTTATATGGCATACAGGAGCCCCAACGGGATTTCATAATGCGCTGATGAAATGCCGGCATAGATACTCCATATGGAGCAATGAGTCTGTGCATACGCTGCAAGCTCTGCGGAAAGAGTATTGCTGCTTCGGCAGCAAGAAAACGGCGGTATAAGCGCAGTCCGCTGGTACTGTCATCAGCAGGTGCTGTCATGTACAATATATCATTTTTAATCCACATACGGCTTGGTTTGCCAGGAAAAACTGCTAAGGTAACTGTTTTGCCGGCAATACAGAGTGCGGAACCATCGACAAGCACGCATTGACGATGGGCCTGGCCATAGTGACGGATTTGTTTTAGGGAACGCAGGATAAAATTTCTTTGATCTATTAGAAAAGCGTCAATGCGGTTTTGTGGAATATGAGGATTGGCTGATACGTAAATCGTTTCATTGCTGCGAATTCGCAGATTAATATTTTTTACGGCTTTTCGTTCCAATTCATAGGAAATGACATAAGACCCAATGTCAAGCTGGGTAATGGCAGTGGATTGTGTTTTTAGGAAGGCAGTCATATCATCTATGCGGCTGCGGATTTCATCCTGATTGGCACTTTTCGCCAGTGCTTGCTGTTTTTGTTCACGCAGGTGGTAGATTTCTTCGGCAACATCGTCGTAGCCAGCCTTGGAACTTGCCAGTTTTACAAGCTGTGTCTGCAGTTTTTCCAGCCGGGTATCGATAGCTGCCAGTGTTTCATCATTGTTATGGCTGAGAACGGTTTCAATATT
>DIDD01000141.1 GCA_002417965.1 Veillonellaceae bacterium UBA5809 | reverse complement strand
GACATATGCCGTTCACAGCAATGCTGTCACCGATCCGTGTCCCTTCAAGGACCTGGCGGCATGAAACTGTAATCTTCCCTGACCGCGTTCCTCTTGTTATATTTTTTAAAGTTCCTGTCTCTTCAATAATACCTGTGAACACAGGAATCACCCCTTTTCCACATAAGCTGTGACAAGAGCGTCACTTCCTATCATCTCCCATGATATATCTTTCAAACGGATTCCCCTGGAAACGGTCAGTCCCCCTTCTCCGCCTACAGGCCCGGGAGCCCTCGTCCCGCCCACAATCAAGGGCGCCACATATAATTCCACTTTATCAATAATACCCGCTGTGAAAGCACCCGCGGCCAAAGTGGGACCGCCTTCCAGAAGAATGCTGTCAATTCCCCTGCTTCCCAGTTCCTTCATGGCATAAGCAAGATCAACACCGCCTTGGGAAATCGGTGTTTCAATCAACTCTGCCCCCAGCTGCTTTACTTCTCCTTTTTTCTTTTGTGCTGCCGCTTCCGTAATTAAAAAAATGTTTTTCCCCGTCTCATGAAGAATTCTGGATTCCAAAGGAACTGAGAGATTCCCATCTGCAATAATACGCACAGGCTCATCATGTCCTTCTGTCCGCCCCGTGAGTCGGGGATTATCTGCCAAAACAGTCCCGATACCTGTCATAATGCCCGCATAGCTTCCCCGTCTCTCATGGCTTCTTCTCCTGGACTCTTCACCGGATATCCATTGGGAATCGCCTGTGGCACATGCACATTTTCCATCCATGGAGACTGCTGATTTATAAATGACAAAAGGTATTTTTTTTACAATATATTTAATAAATATTTCATTTAATATCCGGCTTTCTCTTTCCAGAAGACCGCACTGCACCTGGATTCCCGCCTCTTTCAACCGGGTAATGCCCCGCCCTGAGACAAGCGGATTCGGATCTTCCATAGCTGCCACCACACGGGAAATTTTTTTACTGATAATTAACTCTGTACAGGGTGGAGTCTTTCCATAATGCGCGCATGGCTCCAATGTGACATACAGCACTGCTCCCTCCGGATCTTCTGTACAGTGATTAAATGCTTCTACTTCCGCATGGGGTCCTCCATAATATTCATGCCAGCCTTCCCCAATAATTTTCCCGTTCTTTACCAAAACAGCCCCTACCATGGGGTTCGGCCTTACGTGGTACTGTCCCCGTCCTGCCAAGAACAGCGCTCTCCGCATAAAACGAAAATCATCCTGCATATGCAAAAATGCCACCTCCCTCTCATTCAGGGACGCGGCTTTTCATCGATAAAAAGACATACTTCATCAATGGCTCTTCTTTCATCCAGACTATACTGTCGGCCCCGGAATTACACCAGGTCTGCCATGCGGCTCGTGGGCTTTTACCACCGGTAAGGATTTTCACCCTTCCCTGAAGAGAATATATTGTTTTTATTATTATAAGCAAAGAAATACAAAAAAGCAATGGTTTTCAAGAAAGTTCACCGGAGAGGCTATACCAAAACACCGCAGATCCCCAATATTGTCACTGCACAAAGCAATAAAAAAAATATTTTCCAAAATCGGTCTAACTGTGTTTCCGGAAACTCTTTTTCTTCCCGCTTCAGGCGGCCTGCCCAAATCTGTCCAAAAAACCATATATCAGAGCTGATTAATCCCCAGTTTAATACTATATAAGGATCCCAGTACATTGATGTATAAATCTGATACATTCCATGAAGGCTGACAAAGCTGACAAAGCCAAATGATCCTATGATGTAAGAAAAAACATAAAGTACAGAACGTCCAAGGGACCCGTCATAGAGAATAATACAGGCAACCGCCAGCAGCGCTGCTGGTATAAAATTGACAAGTTTCCCGGCCCATTCTGCGTCCATGACGGCACTATCCCTTCCGATCTTTCAGCAAACCGCACACATGTGTCAGAACATCGTCTGCAATTTCTTTTTCAGACTTCAGCATCCCCTCTGGCTGCGTACAGGCAATACGGATCCATCCGTACCGGCGGGACAGTCTGTCATAGGCTTCATAGCACCGGCTCATATATTTTGGATCTTTTTCATGAATATCCGACGGCCTGCCCCCGGCATTTCGCGCCCGGACCAGTTGAAGAGACACAGAAAGAGGTACATCAAGCAGAAATACCGCATCCGGACGGGGCAGACCCATTTTATCATATTCTGTATCTTCCAGCCATGACAAAAACTGGCTGCGCTCTCCCGGATCATCATATTTAGTCATCTGATGCACCATATTGCTCGTTGTATACCTGTCTGCAATCACAATCCCTCCCGAAAGATAAAAAGACTCCCATTTTATACGGAAAGAAGCAAACCGGTCTACTGCATAAAAAAGGGAGGCTGTATAAGGATTCACTGAATCGGGATCAGATCCGAAGCGCCCGTCCAGATACATTCTGACCAGCGTGGATGCCGGACTTTTATAGTCAGGAAACGAAATTTCCATCACATTCTCACCTTGGTCTCTTAATGAGTCTGCCAAGAGTCCGGCCTGTGTAGCCTTTCCGCTCCCGTCAATTCCCTCAAATACAATCAATTTTCCAAGGCTCATAGTCTTTCCCCCGTTCGTGATTTTCTGTCCGTTCACCGGGTCCGCCGGGAATTGAATTGATTCATGGCCTTATCCATGCCGTTTTCCAATGCGCTCTCCAGAGCATCAGCCACACGATTTTCTGCATTTTTGATTAAAAGAGCTTCTTCTCCTTCCGGACGGGAAAGCACATGATCCACCACAGAGCGGTGTCCTGAAGGATGACCGATTCCAATACGGAATCGGTTAAAATGCTCTGTTCCCAAGTGCGAAATCAGGGAACGGATTCCATTATGGCCGCCTGCCGCACCCTGCAGGCGGATTCTTACATTTCCAGGAGGGAGGTCAAGATCATCACAAACTACGAAAATATCTTCAGAAGCAACTTTATAATAATGCGCTATTTCTCCGACAGCTTCCCCGCTGGCATTCATATAGGTCACAGGTTTTACCAAAAGAATTTTTTCTCCCGAGGACGTAAAGGATGTTACCTGGGATTTCATGGCATTCTTCCATGGGGCAGTTCCCTGCCGGAATGCCAGTATATCCACTACATCAAATCCGATATTATGCCTGGTATGTTCATATTCAGTTCCTGGATTCCCCAGTCCCACAATCAGTTTCATCAGTTTTTGTCGTCAAAAAGCTGACTCACCGAAACATCATGGAAAATGCGCATAATTGCTTCTCCCAGAAGAGGCGCCACGGAAAGAACCGTCAGCTTGGGCTGCATTTTTTCCTTGGGAATAGGCAGTGAGTTGGTTACAATCAATTCTTTGATAACAGACTCACGGATTCTTTCTGTCGCCGGTTCTGTCAAAACCGGATGACATACAGCCGCATAGACAGACTTTGCCCCGAATTTTTCCAGTGCTTTAGCTCCTTCACAAAGGGAACCTGCTGTATCCACAATATCGTCTACAATAATGCAGTTTCTTCCTTCTACATTGCCGATAATATTCATGACTTTTGCCACACCGGGCTGAGGTCTTCTTTTTTCAATAATGGCAATCGGTGCTCCTACGCGGTCAGCCAGTTCTCTGGCTCTCGTGACTCCTCCCAGATCAGGCGATACAATGGTCAAATCTTCCATATGCTTGGTTTTAATATAGTTGGCCAGAAGGGACGCTGACATCAGATGATCTACAGGCACATCAAAAAATCCTTGAATCTGCCCGGCATGAAGATCCATAGTCACAACTCTCGTGACTCCCGCCTTGGACATCAAATCTGCCACCAATTTAGCACTGATGGGTTCTCTTCCCCGGGTCTTGCGGTCTTGTCTGGCATATCCATAATAAGGAACGACTGCTGTAATATGGCGGGCAGAAGCCCGCTTTAATGCATCTACGGTGATCAGAAGTTCCATGAGATTATCATTCACAGGATTCCCTGTAGGCTGAATAATAAATACATCTTTTCCCCGGACACTTTCATTAACCATAACTTGAATTTCGCCGTTATTAAAACGTCCGCAGAATGCCTTTCCCAAAGGAATCCCTATATAATCAGAAATTTCTTTAGCCAATGCCGGATGGGCAGTTCCTGTAAAAATTTTTAATTTCATTCCGTCTTCAATTGCCATTGCTATCCCCTCTTTTATGTGCGTAAACCGGTATTTATTTTTATAATCTGTCCAGATTTATTCTTTATAAGTGTCTTTTTGAACCCAGTTTTCAATATTCTTCTGACGGGACCGTCCTACCGCCAAGGCATTTTCTGGAACATCTCTGGTAATCGTCGAGCCTGCCGCCGTAAAAGCACGTTGACCAATGGCCACCGGTGCCACCAGATTGGTGTTGCACCCGATAAATGCATGATCTCCGATTTTTGTCCTATGTTTACGGTTTCCGTCAAAATTAACAGTTACTGATCCGCACCCCATATTAACCCGGGAACCCATATCTGCATCACCACAATAAATTAAGTGGGGAAGCTTGGAATGATCTCCAATGACAGAATTTTTAATTTCAACAAAATTTCCTATTTTGACATCATTTCCGATCTGTGTCTGCGGCCGGAGATGAACAAAAGGCCCGGCTTCATTTCTGTCCCCCATGCTGCAGTTATGCGCATATACAGATTCAAGGCGGCAGAAATTACCGCAGCGAAAATCGCATACATGGGTATTGGGACCTATGATGCAGTGCTTTCCGATAACCGTACTGCCCTCAAGTATACAGCCCGGATATAAAATAGAGTCCTGCCCAATTTTTACATCCTGTCCAATATACGTATGATCGGGATCAATAACAGAGACCCCGCTGTCCATCAACTCAAAAATTTTGCGTCTTCTAAGGACATGGTCTGCTTCTGAAAGCTGCCGTCGGGAGTTTACACCCAATGTTTCTTCCGGAGATTTTGCCTCAACAGGAATCACCGTCTGCCCTTCACGGATCAAAATACTAAAAACATCAGTAAGATAATATTCTCCTTGGACATTATCATTTTTGACCTGATGCAGTGCCTCAAACAGCGCTCTGACTTCAAAACAGTAAGTACCGGTATTTACTTCATGTACGGCCAACTCATCGGGATTCCCGTCCTTTTGCTCCACAATGGATTTCATGGCTCCTCCTGCGTCACGGATAATTCTTCCATAGCCGTTAGGATTCTCCATCACTGCCGTTAATACCGAAGCTGATGCATGATGACGGCAGCATGCATCAATCAGTCCCTGCAGCGTTTCTGCACGGAGCAATGGCGTATCTCCGCATATCACCAACACATATTGTTCTCTGGCCCCATCCAGAAGGGGTTCTGTCTGGAGAACAGCATGTCCTGTTCCCATCTGTTCAGCCTGATCAACAAATTCAACCGGTTCACAAATAGCATTACGTACATCCTGCCCTTTAAATCCAGTAATCACAATACAGCGGCGGCACCCGGCCTCGCCGGCTGTATGTATGACCTGCTCCACCATTGATCTTCCGCATACTTCATGCAATACCTTGGGCCGATCAGATTTCATCCTCGTCCCTTTTCCTGCAGCCAGAATAACCGCAGCCACATCTTCCATGACGTTCCTCCCGTAAATACAGCATGATGTCTGCCGTTTTTTCTCGGCAGACATGTCAATTATTCAGCGCTCAAATTTTCCCGTTACGCAATTATTGTAACAAAATCAATATGCAAGCGCAACTGCAGACTGCTCAAAAAAAACAGACTGCTCCCAGTCTGTTTCTCTTTATGACACAACATAAACCTGAACTTCCCGGTTTCCCCACTGATAAGCCTGTTCCTGACTGTCAACACCCACATCAATCACGCGTCCCGTTACACTGCCTCCAATATCATCGGCAATGGCATATCCATATCCCTGAATAAATACCATGCTTCCCAGAGGAATAACCGAAGGATCTACTGCCACATGCCCTTTTCCTGCAAGACTTCCGCCTGCTGTATAGCCTGTATTCCCCGGATCATAGGGTGTATAAGCCGTAGCTCTCATCACCAGAGACTTTCTGTAATTTCCCGAAAACTCAGGAGCTCCGCGGAGTACATTCCATACCTGTGCATCTGCATTTCCTGTTTCCCTGAGTCCGTAACGCTCCTGAAGCATGCGTACCGCGTCTGCCGTGGCTGCGCCATATATACCGTCTGCTGTTCCTGGATTGTATCCATGAAGCAGAAGCAGGTTCTGCAGCTTCGCCACCTGACCGCCCGAACTTCCCGGCATCATGATATCCCCGCGCGGAACTGGAGTACGATTATTGTTTTGTCCCACACTGCTCAGCCATGCCAGTGTCTCTTCGTCAATAACTCCGGATACAGGAATCCCCTGCTCTCTCTGTAAACGCTTCACCGCTTCTGCCATATCCGGTCCGTAAATGCCGTCAGCCGCTCCGCTTAAATATCCGGCATTCTGCAGTTTTCTCTGATATTCAGCAACCAGGTCTCCCTGATTTCCTTCTGCCATGACAACGCCGCCTCCCGGACGGTATCCTTTCCCTACAGATCGGCGTATGGCCTCCTGTGTATCATCATCTGCCACACCCGTAACAGAAAGTCCTTTATCTGACTGAAAAAGAGATACGGCTTTGACAGTGGCGGATCCATAAGCACCGTCAGCCGTCAAAGCAAAATAACCGGCACCGGCGAGTGCCGTCTGCAGCGCTGTTACCGCATCTCCGCTCATTCCTCTTGATAAATTCTGTGCCGATGTCCCTGTAAAACTTAAGCCCCACAGCAGCATTACACAAATACACTTGGTAAGAGAACGCATAAAGAAATCCACCTCCTGATACATACAGTAGTATTTTACCACCGCTCTCCATTTTCGTCAAAAACAGAGATACTAAATTCCACTGCATAGTAAAAAATTCGATAAAATAAGGATTCTGTTCTCCACTCTGTCAATTTTTTTCTTTTTTATGAATTTTAGCTGGAACACTGTAAAGAGATTTATCTGCTCTTTTCCCTCTCCCGTGGACAACATTAATAAAATTCCCAAAATTGAAATCAGTCATAAATAAAATCCATAATAAAAAGACACGGAGTCCTATTCTTTGACTGTCCGTGTCTCATAGATCCTAAATTTTTTTCTGATTCTTTCCTACGCCTGCCGCAGATGACGGACAAATGTCACACATAGGGCAGATAGAAC